>JAGGXT010000187.1 GCA_021162905.1 Candidatus Odinarchaeota archaeon
ATCAGTTACAATTATTTCGGTGTTAAGTATGGAACATAAAAAATCTACTATTGAGGAACTAAAGGAATTAAATGTTAAGTGGATACATTTGTGGATCACAGACATTCACGGGCATATAAGAAATATCTCGTTTTCTGTTGACACCCTTAGTGATGATGATTTAGAAACAGGGTTTGGATTTGATGGATCATCCATCCCTGGCTACAAAACGATTGAAGATTCGGATATGATCGCTAAGCCAGATGCATCCACGTTAAAAGTTCTTCCCTGGACCAATTTTGCACATAAATCCGCTATTTTCATCACTGATATATATGAAGGGTTTGTTAATAAAAGATTTGAAGGAGATCCGAGATATGTTGCTCAAAGAACACTCGAAATGGTCAAGAAAGAGGGATTTTCAAAAGTAATAATGTCTCCAGAAGTTGAATTCTTTGTTTTTGATAAAGTTACATCGCCAGAACTTAGATTAGACCCTATGACACCAGAAGGTATATATATAAAGCTAGAAAGTAGAGAAACAAGTCTAGAATCTGGTTATTACATAAGACTTAAAGATGGATATTTCCAGCATCCTCCCTTGGATAAAACACATGAATTCAGGATGGATTTTGCAAACACTTTATTGGAGATGGGTATTAGAGCTTCGAAAACTCATCATGAAGTTGCAACTGCAGGGCAAGTCGAAATAATTATAGGAGCAGCAGATTTGGTTACAACAGCTGATAATATTCAAATCTATAAGTATGTTGCTAGAAACATTGCACATAAGCACGGTTTAGTTGCTACATTCATGCCAAAACCATTAGCGCATGATAACGGTAGTGGAATGCATGTGCACCAAAGTTTATGGAAAGATAACGAAAATGCATTTTACGACCCAAATGATAAATATGCCGAACTTAGCCAAATAGCTAGGTATTACATTGGAGGGATATTGGATCATGCAGAAGCTTTAACTGCAATCGTTGCACCTACTGTGAACTCTTATAAGCGCTTAACTCCTGGATTTGAAGCACCAGTTTATATTTGCTGGGGAAGAAAAAATAGATCCGCATTAATCAGAGTTCCATTATATAAGGGTGGCCCAATTGGTAGAAAATTAAGACGTATTGAAGTACGATTCCCAGATCCTTCCTCAAATCCATATCTAACACTATCAGTCATTGTGGCAGCGGGATTAGATGGTATAAAAAGGAAAATAGATCCAGGTGATCCAGTGGATGAAGATGTATATCATTTATCCCCTCAAAAACTCAAAGAATACAATATTAAGCAACTACCTGGAACCTTAATCGAGGCTGTTGAGGCTTTAGAAAGTGACGAAGTACTCCAACGCACATTAGGATCACACATATTCGACCAGTTCATTGAGATTAAGAAAAAAGAATGGAGAGATTATCTCAATTACATTACACCGTGGGAATACTTACATTACTTTAACCTATAACTGTTTACTATTTTTTACTAAATTGATAATTTCTCTTTTTCTTGCTTTTCAGGTTCGTAGACCAAAGTTATGAAAAGAATTAGGCTTATAAGACCTATAAACGCACTAATCCAAAATGATATTGCAACGCCTGGGACCATATAACCTAAAATGTTAAATTCCCATTTCATAGCAATTTGATATATAGCACCACCGATTGGTGCAAAGGCTGCACCAAAATTGAACAGCGACTGAACAGTTCCAAATACCTTTCCTCTTAATTTTTTAGGTACCAAATCTGCTTGTAATGCACGATATGCAGGAGATACGATGTTAAAAGCCGCAGCTCTTAAAGAGTATATTGCAAGTAATTCCTCATATGTCTTTGAAAAGGGTAAAAGCAGAGTAGCCACTCTTGTTCCTAACTGTCCAACTATAACTACTTTTTTCCGACCAATTTTATCAGATATTATCCCCGCTGGGCAGTTAGCCAAGAATCCGACAATACTTGATAATGTTGCTAACATCCCAGTAGCAGCAGGATCAGATGTTATATAATGAATAACAAAGACCATGGATATCGGGGCCACCAAACCCATTGCAACTCCATTTGCAAAACCCATTACATAAAGTACCTTGATGGACTTAGATATGTGCTTTGGAATTTTTATGGTTTCTTTATTCTCCCCTAATATTAATGTTATTATATTAAATTTCCAATTTGCAGATTTAAACGACGTAATAGTTTCTACGGTAAAAATGCTTATAATCATTCCTACTAAAGCATTAGCGGTCATCACATAAAATGGAAAAGTGAGCGCATCAAAAACACTCATACCTAAAACATGAGCAGCAAATTTATACAAATACGCACCAAAGAGGGGACCTGCGAAGAAACTTACATTAGATGTTGTCATATAGTATCCCATGTATTTTCCTCGCTCACTCCAATGTACGGAGTCTGTAAGCATAGCCTCGGAAACGGGCCATACCATCGCAGATGCTACACCTTGTATCCCTCTAACAATAAGGATATCAATCCAGCTTCTTGATAGGATATATCCGTAGGATAGGATTGTATAAAGTAATAAACCGGTGAATATTATCCTCTTCCTACCAATATGGTCGCTCAAATTACCAAAATATCTTGCTAGGAATGCCCTAGTAAGCATAAATATGGACGTTAATATAGTTATTTGGATGGCTAGTTCTCCTACGTTAGGAATAGTGCCCAAATTTTCAGGAAGATCTGTCAACTCTCCTTCATAGTATAGTAGTAAAAATGGAAGCAGAGGCATTATAGTTCCAAATCCTAAATTAACTATGAATGCTATTATGCACAGTAGGTATACATTCCTTTTCATATAGGTCACCAGATTTATTGAAGAGATTGTGCTATTTTGCACACAAGCGTAACAATTTTCAATTGATTAGTTTATTTAATGTTATTATTACGGTAAGCTAACTGAATGTGTATCAGAGTCTTTAAAGCTTCTTCGTACGCATTTTCTGTTTTCGACCATAGTGAAAATTGATGCTTATCGAAACTATTAGTGCTCCGAGAAGAACCATCATTCTTAGAATGTTCATCAAATAGCTCAATAAGTAAGCTATTGTTATACCTATAAATATTATTGGAATTATGCTAATGATTAGATTATTCTTTATGATTCCTCTTTTTTGGAGATTTATCACGCTAAGATTAACAGCCATAAAGATCATCATGAAGAACAAGCTGGCGAGAGAAGCCACATCTTCAAGAAAACCTATAACCACCAATATTGCTGATGCTAGGGAAGTGAACAATATCGAAAAGTGTGGCGTTTTTCTTTTAGAGTGAATATTATTCAATATTGATGGTGCTAAGCCATCGCGAGAAATGGCATACATTATTCGGGATGCTCCATATAAACTAGCGTTTAGAGCGCTAGCCGTCGCTAGCACACTACCAACCCCCATTAATATTTCACCAATGACTCCTAAAAACTTCTTTGCAGCAATTATAAGAGGCCCTTCACTTTCAGAAAATAGTGTTGGATCGACAACCATAACGGATACCATTGCAGTAAATATATATATTAATGAAACTATTATTATACTTACATGAATTGCAATACCTATGTTTTTCTCAGGATTTTCAATTTCTTCGGCACTCGCAGCTATAAGCTCAAATCCCTCATATGCGACAAAAATTAAAGCACTACCCATTATAATGTTCCTAGTTAGGTCAAATACTGAGGATACCCCATTAGGATAGCTAAAATTAAAATTAAGAAACTTTACAATACCGATGTAAGATAATCCAAAGATTATAAAGATCAATAAAATTAGAACCTTGCCAGCAACTATTATATTTTCCACAAATCCCGTTTCTTTAACTCCCCTAATATTAATTGTAGTAAATAAGACAATCAATAATAATCCCAAAGTTTTCCAATCAACACCCAAAAAATAGCTGGTATATAATCCAAATGTAACTGCATATAATGCAGAAGCAGCAACATATCCGAACCATAATATCCAACCAGCTACTCCTCCAAGAATTTTTCCAAAGCTTTGAGTTATGTAGGTATAACTTGCTCCACTGCTCGGATATTTTCTTGCAAGAAGAGAATAGTTATAGCCAGTAAAAATAGCAGCTACTGTACAAAAAAACAAGCTTGCAAAAACGTAAGAACCAGTTAAACCAACAACTAAGCCGATAACAGAGAAGATTCCACCACCAATCATGCCACCAATACCAATTGCGATAGCCTCCTTTAACTTAAGGTTTCTTGCAAGAGTGTCTCTCCTCAATTTAACCACCACCCAACGATATTAATGAAATATTTATTTCATATAGGAATAATAAATATATTATTACGTGAATTTTCTCTAAAACACTGTTGAAAATCTAGAGATTACACTTATAAAATTTTTGAAAGTAACAGTACTTTCACTAATTAGGTGGAGATCCATATTGGCTGCGAAAATTATTTTTATTGAGATTTCGAAATTTCATGGAGATTGGGAAATCTTGGCGTCTAGGAGCGTATTCATTTCGAAAATAGTGCGGAAGTGCTGAGTAAGCGAATTATAGCTACATAATAATTAAATATTATTTAGCTTTCATAAATAACTCTCTTATAAGAATGATTTCAATACCTCATCAAAATCCCAAATAAAGTCTTTTACTTATTATTATATAAAACAGTTTGTTTAAAATAAGAAATAGTTTTAAGAATATTTTTGAGCCTTATTACGCTTATATAGATTTTTATAAAACTCCTGAGGTGAAATTATGCAAGCTATACCATGGTACTGCAGCATTTATACTTTTAGCAGTTATTGCTATAGTTATTACTTTAACAATGGGCACTATATTTTTGATGTTCGGTATAAAGTTGGCTGGAGGAGGCTCTACATCATTTGGCCATACATTCATAACAGCACTCCTAATGGCTATTGTAGCTCCAATTCCATGCCTAGGCTTTCCAAATCTTCAGTGGTATTTCATAAAAACTAGACATAACTTAGGTTGAGGAGGGGCCATTATTGCATGAATCTTAGCGGGTCTGATCCCAATTTTAATAGTAATTGGCTTTGCATTGCATTTAATACAGCAATACCATTTATTTCAGGGATGATATTTTCAAAAATGATATCAGGCTTTGTTTTTGGAATCAAGTTCCCAGTATTAACAAAATTAGTCTACCTTTTCTTTATTTGTTATTTCTTTGTTTTTCCATATGGATATTTTAAAATAAAGAATATCACAAGAACTCGTGTAGCATGCAAATTTAAAGGAGTATTGGGAAGTCTGTTATGGATTTAAAGAGTTTTTCGAAAGAATGTATAATTATGGTTTTTGAGAAAATCATAGGATTGAAAATATTTGAGAAATGAAATTACCACAGAAGAAAATCTAATTTTTCAAAAATATTTTTAATTAAGATTTGTTTTTAATTAAGAATTGAGAATTGCCTTTCAAAATATTAAATATTTTGTGAGTATTGAGGTAAATAACTTATCCAAATGTGGTGGCAATAAAATACTGAAAGATAATGTACTGCGATGTGGGTTGTGGGGTTATCCTGAACAGAGTCAAGACCAATCACTTGCTCCCTATGAACCCAGAGGGAGCTGAGGCTGATGAGACCAAGGTGAATGTTCGCTCACCAATGCGGACATTCACTAAACCAATTAGATGGTGGTATGTAGTATGCTGACTTTAAAAATTGCTTTCAGGAATATGAGAAGGAGGAAAATAAGAACAACAATAGCACTTATTGGTGTCATAATCGCATCAGCTCTTTTTGTTGGCGTTAATTCAACAGTTGATATACTAACATATGAATTGGTTCAGAGTTTTACAGACTTTTTAGGCGATTTTGATATTATGATATATGGTACTAGTTCAAATGTTTTTTTTGACCCAGAAAATATTACAAGTAAAGTATTAGAAGTAGATGCTGTAGATGTTGCTATACCGAGGTTAATATTTCGAGGAATAGCTACTAGTGAGGAGAATAAAACCACAGGATTACTTTTGGTCGGAATATATCCAGAACTTGATGATAGAATAGGAAGTTTTGAGGTTATCCAAGGAGAAATAAGCTTCGCTGAGAATGAGACTATTTTGTTATCAGATATAGCTAAATTTCTCAATGTTCGAGTAGGTGAGTTACTAAATGTAACAACATATAATTTCATTAATAAGACATTTAAGATTACTCAACTCAAAATAGTTGGTATAGTAGACCAAGAGGGGAAATTGCCATTAAATATGAGAAATGTAATCTTTATGAGTAAAGCTACATTACAAAAAATGTTAGGATTATATGATAACCAGAGTGCAAATTTTGTTTTTATTCAGTTAAAGGAAGACGTTTTTGATTATAATGATATTGAAGGGACAATAAACAAACTTGTAAGCATAGGAAGTGAAATACAGCTTAAAATAGGTCTTGATTATAATGTAGTACTCGTAAAGGGTAGGGTGTTTGAAAGGGTTTCAGCTTCATTGGAATCACAGAGGATAATGCTAAATATTTTTGTTTTCATTACCGTGCTTATGGCTGGTGTTTTAATAGTATCAACAATGTTAATGAATGTAAATGAGAGAATAAGGGAATTTGGAATTTTGAGATCTTTAGGGTTTGCAAGATATCAGATATTTCTTATTGTTCTAACTGAGTCTATAATAATAGGGCTTGTTGGATCAGTAATTGGGTTATATGTAGGAATTATTTTGGGCTCAAAAATAATTACACCTATAGTTGTAGCTCGATTGACACAAGACACAACAGAAATTATCACTATATCAATAAATCCCATCACATTAGAGTATGGATTTTTAATAGGCTTCTTAGTTTGTATTGGAGCAGGATTATTTCCAGCATATTATATTTATAATTTGACTCCTATTGAAGCTCTTTCAGCATCAGCTAGAAAAACAATACTTGTGGAAAAGCATTTAAAGAAGCTAAGCCCGGAAAGAGTTAGCTGGTCGTTGTTTTGGTCTGGTTTATTTATTTTTGCTACTATGAGTTTAATGGTCGTACTCTTTCCGCTCATTAGGTTTTATTTTGGGCAGAGTATTATTACTCTGGTTACATTTCTCTCACTAGGATTGTTATTGGTTGGCATAACAGTAATGTTCACCGCGATATTACCTGTTGTTGTGAGATTATTAGCAAGGTTATTCTCAATATTCGCTAAGATCGAAGGTTCACTTGCTGCAAGAAATCTAATCAAATATAAAAGGAGAACTACACTGACATTCTTCATGCTTACAACAAGTATCGCATTTATTTTTATGATAGGTTCACTAACACAGAGCTATGCTATTAATGCTCAAATGGCAATTAGATACGAAACAGGTTCTGACATAGTTATATACTTAAACGAACCAGTTCCAGAGAGTATAATATCAAACATAACAGCAATCTCTGGAGTAAAAGCAGCTACACCTATAACGGCACCATTAACAGTAAAGGTTGGAGATTTGATCTTATGGAAGCAATATACAATTAAAGTCTACGGTATAAATGCAACAACATTTATGAGTGCAGTTTATGCAGAAGATGCAATAATAGATTGGCCAAAATCGGAGAATCCATTCATGGCCCTTACTCAAAATAATGAATCCATAGCGATTGCAACTGGATTGGCTCAAGCATTAAAACTATCTGAAATGGATACTATTAGAGTGGAAATCTATGGAAAAAGCAAATTAATGAATGTAGGTATGTTGATATCCGCTCTACCAGCATTTTCATTTACAAAATTCGAACAAAAAGCAGCAAGGAGCGAGGCTTTAATTTCTTTAGAAACTTACAAAAATCTGACTAGAGGCATTTTAACATACGAAAGAATTCTTGTAAGAGTAAAAGAGGGGTTCGATGTAGAAAGTATAGCTAATTCTATTAATAATTTAATAGGCACCGATTATGATATTCAAGTAATTACCACTCAAGAACTTATTGAGATGGCACAGGAAAGTTATTCACAAGTGTTACAACTTTTTATGACACTTTTATCCTTTGGAATAATAATCTCGGTTTTAGGTCATGTAACTTCTCTTTTAACTACGGTAAGAGAAAGAATATGGGAAATTGGAATTTTCAGAAGTATTGGTGTAAGCAGGGAACAGGTAATTCTAATTTTTATAGTAGAAGCTATCATTTTATCAATAGCGGGATACATTTGCGGGCTCTTAAGCAGCCTTATTGTAGTCACTGAAATTACATATACAAATAATCTAATGAGTGACATCCCCCTAGTTCTGACAATCCCTATAGATTTAGCTTCAGTAATATTTGCTCTTGTAATAGGAGTTTCCGCGATAGCATCATATATATTTACTAAAAAGCCTATAAGTATTAATATAGTAGATGCTTTAAGATACGGGTTGAGGGAATGAGAATGGAAAAACAAGAATCTGTCAGAACTGAAGAACTCGTAAAGATTTACAGATTAGGAAAGGTTGAAATACAAGCATTGAGAGGGGTTTCAATATCATGCATTAGAGGCGAAGTAGTTGCTGTAGTTGGACCTTCTGGAAGTGGAAAAACAACACTCTTAAATCTCATTGGAACCTTAGATAAACCCACTAGTGGAAGGGTATTTATCGATGGTCAAGAGGTTACTAAACTCCCTGAAAAAGAACTAACAAAGTTAAGAAGAAAGAAAATTGGTTTTGTATTTCAGTTTTTTAATTTGATTCCAGTTTTAACAGCATTTGAAAATGTGGAATTGCCATTATTAATTGCAGGAGTGCCCAAAGAAGAGCGAGAGAAACGAGCTAAGGAATTGCTTGAGCTAGTAGGATTAGCAGATAGAATAAACCACAAGCCAGATGAACTGAGTGGTGGAGAACAACAACGAGTTGCTATTGCAAGAGCACTAGCAAATAAGCCAAGTTTATTATTGGCTGATGAACCAACAGGAGATTTAGACAGCGAAACTGGAATGAAGGTTGTTACGCTCATGAGAGATATGGTTAAGCATGAGCATGCAACAGCAATTATGGTAACTCATGATATGGAAGTTGCTAAGATCGCTGATAGAATCTTAAAGATGAGAGATGGAAAAATCGTTGGAGAAGAAAAAATGGCGAATTAACGACGTTCTATTTTTATATTTGATCTCATTACTTTTTTTATAAATGCAACAAACACTTTCACCCCTTAAATATTCAAAATTAGTGAGAAAAATGCAAGGTGTGTGATAATTTATTAAAAATGGCTTAAGTGGCATCAAGCATAGCTATTTTAAAGTGTTTACTTGATAGATAAAAAACTCGTTTACCAGCTTGAGAAGGAGATCATAGACCTTATGATAACTCGTTAAAGAGACTCGAATATGCCGGAGTTAGACTTGAATGGCCGTTAAGAAAAATCTATCCTCATTAAAGTGTGCTCTTAAAGAAATTAAAAAAGGATGATGACTGAAATAATTAATTAGATAAAAATAAAAGTTTCATGCTGATTTTAATAATTTAGTTGAAAAACTGGCTTCTAGGTGTTTGAATTGAGATCCCTATCAAGGAATGCTATTAATATTCCAGAGAGTGGAACTTTAAAAATTTTAGAGATTTCTAAAAATATGGAGCGAAAAGGTATTAATGTTATACATCTTGATGTTGGAGAGCCTATGTTTGACACGCCGAATGAAATAAAGAAAGCAGCTATAGATGCTTTAAACAAAGGACTCACGAAATACATGCCTAGCAAGGGAATCTATGAATTACGCAAAGCAATATTGGATACGTATGACCAAAAGTACAAGCTTTCCTTGAACCCAAATAAGAATATCATCATAACGCCTGGTGCGAAGTTCTCTGTATTTTCTGCTTTACTTTCTATAGTTTCCGAAGGAGATGAAGTTGTAATTCTGACACCTACTTGGGTCTCGTATTGGGCACCCATTAAGTACATAGGTGGGAAAATAGTAGAAGTGGATGTAATGAATGAAAATTCTGACTATGAAGAAAAATTAAAGAGTTTTATTAGCAAAAAAACAAAGGTGCTTATTGTTAATACACCAAATAATCCAACTGGTAAAGTATTGGAAAAACATGAACTCAAAATAATACGTGACCTCAGTGAGGATTACGATTTCTACGTACTTGTAGATGAAATTTACAGTTTCCTTACATACGAGTCGGAGTTTCATAGCATTCTTGAATTTAATGATATCCTGGATAGAGTAGTGATTATCGATGGGTTTTCTAAGAAATATGCAATGACTGGGTGGCGGCTTGGTTATGCCATAGGTCCTCAAGAGATAATCAACTTAATGAATAAAATTCAGCAAGCTGCCACAACATCACCTACAAGTTTTGTTCAATATGCAGCTTTAGTAGTATTTGAATATAGTGAGAAAATAAATAGAAAAATCAACCTCATGAAAGAAACCTTTAAAGAGAATAGGGACTTGGCAGTGAAGTTATTGTCAGAAATAGACAATATTTCATTTAATATTCCGCAAGGAGCGTTCTATATATTTCCAGATATATCAAGATACTATAAGGATTCTAAAAAATTTACAATTGATTTACTTGAGAAAAAACATGTGAGTGTAACTCCCGGTGTAGCTTTCGGAAGAGGAGGAGAAGGGCATATTAGAATAAGTTTTTCTGCCTCACGTGAGGCCCTCACTAAAGGTATTTCTCTTATTAAAGAATTCTTAGTAGGTGGAAAGTAATTATTAACTAATTATTTTTTCTTTCTTTCTAATAATTTTATTATCTTATCCAACTTCTCATTTAAATCCTTAAGGCTACGATGCAAATCTGTCCAAAAAAGATACGTTCTAATGTACCTTTGAAGAAGCGAAAATTTCATAGATTTTTCCGGGAGTATCCCTTTTTTCTTTAAGGTACTAATAAATCTACCAAAATCCTTATTCGTCATTTTTGTTTTATTCAAAAATTCTTGAATATCCTTACTTTTTGATAATGTTATCAGAAATTCCAACTCATTTTCATCCAATTCTGCAGGATAAATTGGACCAAATCCATATTCATTTAATACGTCAGTCATTATACCTCTAATTATAATTTCCAATTCTGTTGGATCCAGTAAGATAAAGAAATCACTCATCTGAAGCACTTTAACGCCCAAGCTTTCAGCTATTTTTTTAGCGGCTTCATTTGAAAATCCTCGTCCTATGATTAAAGGTTTCATTTTCAATATTTGTGCATTAGCATACGAATTTCTTATGGTGCTTACATCTATATCTCCTGCCTTTACCTCAACAACATATTTTTCTCCTTCAGGACTTTCAGCTATATAATCCACTTCAGCTATTTCTACCTCATCCACCTTAAAACGCTCACTTGTTTTGATTATTTTAAATCCCATCTTTTCAAGGATATATCTTGCAATTCTCTCCGCCGATATACCTTTAATCTTAGACATTTACACTCACTACCGAGTATAATACTTATTGATTACTTATATGTTCATTAATGAACTTTTCAATTTCTTGATAGAGTATATGTCGTTCCTTATCTAAGGTTACAACGTGATGTGACTTCTCAAGCCAAAATATTCTTTTATCAGCCGAAGATATGTTATTATAAATTAATTCAGCATTATAGGGTGCAACTAACTCATCCGATCTACTATGGATTATTAAAGTTGGTGCAGATATTTTATGCAAGTTTTTTCTTACTACTTTTAGTAATTTTAATAGCTCATGTAAAGCAGATAAAGGAACAACATCATATGAGAAATGCTTAAGCTCATACTCTTCTTTTGCTTCTTTAACTGCAGTTTCCTTGGTTATAAACTTCTTAAAGTGTTTAAGCAAAGGCAAAAATGTCAGTTTCCAATTCTTAATTTCAACTGGTGCAGACATCGGAATTAAACCAGGAACATCAGTATATTTCTCCCCGAGATATAATGTAAGTACACCACCCATAGAGAGACCACATACAAAAACATTTTTAATACCCATATCTTGCAATTCTTTATACCCATTTTCTACAGCATTTGCCCAATCTTGCCACTTTTTAGTATTCATATCATCTGGAGATGTGCAGTGCCCCGGTAGAAGGATACAATTAACAGTAAACCCCCTATCAGCTAGGTATTCTCCTAACGGTTTCATTTCACCCGGCGATCCAGAAAAACCATGAATAAGTAGGATACCCACACTGTCAGATTTTTTAAGAAGAAATGGTTCGCAACTTTTTTCTATTATATTCATGTCGCTCACCGTGAATATCGTATGTTTTACAGCTTTTAGGCAGTTTATAGTGTAATATATTATAATAGGTTTTAATATTTTTACTACATATCTTGGTATCTTAATTATTTACTTAAACGAAATAAAAATAGAAAATTGAAAAAATATGTAAATTTCATATTACGTAACTGTAAGAATAATA
>JAGGXT010000186.1 GCA_021162905.1 Candidatus Odinarchaeota archaeon
ATTTATAATATTTATAACAAAGAAGAAGGAAGTACTGAACGAGTTGATGTAAATGAGTTCAGAGAATTATGCTATAGAAATAAATAATTTGTCATTCAAGTATCCTCGTGGCGATGAATATGTTCTTAAGAATATAAACTTAAAGGTTAAAGAAGGCGAGTTTTTGCTCCTTATGGGGCCTTCAGGATGTGGAAAGACAACATTAGTGAACACAATTAATGGCATAATACCTCATGTAATTGAAGGTGTTCGAGAAGGTAGTGTACTTGTTTTTGGAAAAGATGTAAAAGAAACTCCTATTAAAAATATAAGTGAGACTGTTGGTACTGTGTTTCAGAATCCAGAAACACAATTTTTCACAATGACCGTAGAAGAAGAACTAGCATTTGGTCCAGAAAATCTTAATGTTCCACCAGAAGAGATTAAAGATCGCATCAGAGAAGCAATAGAATACGTTGGAATTGAAGATTTACTGGATAAAGATATAATGAGCTTAAGTGGTGGCCAAAAGCAAAGGGTTGCTATTGCATCCATTCTTACGATGAAACCAAAAATTCTAATACTTGATGAGCCCACATCAGACCTAGATCCCGAGGGTGCTGCAGAGGTTCTTGCAACGGTTAAACGACTTAATGAGCTGTTGAATTCTACTATACTACTAATTGAACATAGATTAGAGGAAGTTTCTAAACATGTTGATAGAGTAATAGTTATGAACGAAGGGAAAATAATAGCTCAAGGTACACCAAGAAAAGTGTTTAATGATACAGAAATGTTAGAAAGTATAGGAATCCGTCCCCCTCAGTCAACACAAGTTGTTGTTGAGCTAAAAAAGAGAGGTTTTAACATTCCCAACATCGCACTAACTGTCGAAGAAGCAGTAATGGCACTTCGCAATTTAATAAATAATAACTTAAAAACATCACCACTAAAGAAAATTGAGATAAAAGATAGAACTCAATACAAAATAAAAGAAGAAAATATACCGCAGATCGAAATAAAGAATCTATGGCACTTGTATCCAGATGGTACATTAGCTTTGCGGGGAATTAATTTAACGATACATAAGGGTGAATTTATTGGTATTATTGGGCAAAATGGTGCTGGCAAATCAACGTTGGTATCTCATTTAATTGGATTACTCCATCCATCCCAAGGATATGTTAAGCTATATGGAAGGGATGTAACAAAACTTCCTGTTTCTGAGATTGCAAGGCATATAGGCTTTATCTTTCAAGATCCTGATCTTATGCTGTTTCAATCGACGGTCTGGGATGAAATTGCATTTGGTCCAAGGAATATGGGGCTAGACGAAGAAGAAGTCAGGAAGCGTGTAGAAGAATCAATTGATATGATGAGACTAAAGGGATATGAAAAGAGGCATCCTCACGCTTTAAGTAGAGGTCAGAGACATAGGGTTGCAATAGCGAGTGTTTTATCTATGAGGCCAGAGATTTTAATAGCGGATGAACCAACTACAGGCCAAGACTACGGTGCTACTAAGAAATACTTAGAGCTTCTTAAACGATTAAATGAGGAAGGTAAAACTATTATTGTAATAAGTCATGATATGAAAACAATTGCAAAATATGTTGATAGAGTAATCGTTTTGAAAAAAGGAAGAATTTTACTGGATGGGCCAACTAGAAAAATATTTGAAAAGGTCGACCTTTTGGCATCCACTAATATAGATCCTCCGCAAGTCACTCAAATTTCTTTGAATCTAAAAGAGTTTGGAATACCTGTAGCTTTAACTGTTGAAGAGCTAGTCGATACAATTACAGAGCTTCTGAGAGGGGAATAAATAAAAGGATATAAAAGTAGATCTCCTTTTTTATTACTTTGAAACACAATCTATTCTTCAGCAGTAGTTTCTTTTTTCTCAGAGTACCCTATTTTTTCAGCAATTCCTAGATCAAATGCATAGTCTATCCTGATTAGTACCATGAAAATGAAAGCTCCTATGCCGAATTCGAATAAGCTTGCAAGGAAATAACGTATTGCCGCTACACCCGCAGGTGGAATATCAAATTCTAAGTTTTCTGAAGCAAGCCCAGCTTCAGCACGTCCCCATCCTGGTACACCAATCCCTACCACTATTGTACCGAGTAGCGGATATTGGATTAATGCGACAATAACGTAGAAGATAGCTACTATTAGTGCATATTTCATGGCTTTGCTAGTATTTCCTCTGAATACATACATTCCTATTACTCCAGCTGCAAGTCCAAATATATCTAAGATTGGAATGAATAGTTCTAACTTTGTTGGCGCTTTAATGAAACCTCCTTTAAGCCAACCAACTATGTTAAAGAACAATTTTTCATTATCGCCAAGAGAAACAAAAGCCTCACTTGTCCCTTGTTTATCACTAAACATCTTACTGCTTCCACATACAACAATCCTTGTATTTTCTAATTCTATAGCAACAAGCCATGGGATATATCCAACTTTATGTATATTATCATTTGTGTCTTTAGCATACGAGTCCTCATCGCTGGTTGCTACTATAATTGATGAATCATATACAATAAGACTAGGCGAGTTGATATAAACTGTTTCAATACCAGCGCTAATTATATGAGGCTGGAAGTAATCTTTTGTAACAAGAACATTCCATGGACTTCCGTCGTTTGATGTGTCATCATATATTTCATCGCCATTGTCATTAGTTCCATAAAATTCTACCTTATCAGCAACACCTATTGTTTGTAGGATAGTATTGAGATTATCTGGCTGTCCATAGTGACGATCATCATACTGAATATCACCCATAATTAATAATTTACCGCCATTGGAGACATATTCGGAAAGAGCATTTAATTCGTCCTCTGAGAAAGGACTTATTGGATTTGGTATGACGAATATATCATAATCTTTAAGAATATCATAGGTTACATTTGCATCATTTGGGTCAACCATAATTCCTTGAGACTCTAAGTCGCTCTCCAGTTTTGTATATTTTTCGAGACTGTAATATTGCCCATGGGAATTATCCCATAGAATTTTTATTTCCTCTTCTTGGGCGCTTATAGTTGCAATGAGTGTGGATTGAATGAGTAGGGCCGTGAAAAATAGAAGTATGATAATGGTTACTTTACGCATCAATAATCCTCCTTAATCTTTACTGCAATGTTAATTATATTTGGAGTGTAGGGTCTTATTATTTTTTTTATCGTGAAAATTAAATATAACATTCTATAAAACTTTAATTCCCTATTTATATATTAAAAGACAAAATATAAATCCAATAAGATAATCAACATAATAATAACTCTGTTTATAAAGGGTGGCAGTAATGAATAAAACTCAGAAAAAACTTTTAGCATTTGTATTAATTTTAGCATTTCTCATGGGACTAACTAATGCACTTACAGAAATTTTAGTTTACGGAGCTGGTCAAGTAAGCGTTGAAATAAAAGCACCATCGAATGTTGGTAGTGGTGGTAGACCATATGAAGATGGTGTAATGGTTGCTGGACGAAGATACGGATACGAGGTGACTATCTTTCTATCAAATGTCGGTGATGAAGCGTTAACTGATATAACTGTGTATGGAGATGCTGTTGGGACTCCAGAACCTGGTTCTGAATATACATTAAGCCCTAGATCTTCAGATACTCCTAAGATAATCTTCCCGAATGGTTCTGTGATTAATGCAGAGTGGGATCTTAACAATGGACGGGCAATATTTGAAGTAGAAAAGATAGAACCAGGAGAAACTTATCAACTAAGATATTATGTTAATGTTCCAGAAAGTGTAGACAGAGATTATGAAGTAACCTTAAAGATAATTGTGGTCATAGGTGAAACTCAACAAACCTTTGAAAAGAAAGTAGTGATAACACCACCTCCAATGTGGCGAGAGTATCTTGTCATTGGATTAACATTAGTAGCATTTGTTGGATTAATATTAATGGGTAAACTTGGTTTCTTTAATCTATACTCCAACGTGGACTTGGTTACAATCAGTATGTTAGCTGCAGCGCAGGTTGTATGGGTACAAATAATTGGTAGACAATTCGTATTTCCAGTACTAGATAGAATTCCAATGACGTATAACTTCGCGGTAGGAGACTTTCCATATATACTATTATTAATCACCTCAGCAATGCTTGTCAGAAAACCTGGTACTGTGAGCCTTACATTATTCGTATATAACATTGTTTCTGAAATTGGATGGTACGGCCTTAATCCACTATGGTGGCCATATCCATTTGCTCAAGGATTAGCTGCAGATTTGTACATGCTACTAAGAGGAAGAGCTATTTTCACAGAAAGAGTTGCATTCTTTAAGCTAAAGATAACTCCTGAAGAATTAGAGAAGCTTCCTACAATACACTATCTTGATCTTGTAGATGGTTTCATTATAGGATTCCTTAGAGGTCTATTTATGCAATTGTCATTATACTTAGTGTTCTATCCAAATCTGTTTCATCTATACTATGCATGGGGATATGCTTTCTACTGGGTTACGATTCCATGGGCATTTGGAAACGGAATAGAAGGAGCTATATCGGTTAAAATAGCAGCAAAAATAGAAGAAGCTCTGCAATACTAAAACAATAATAGCTCATTTTTTATTTTCTATTGCACTATTTTTTAATTATTAGTATCGCCATTCTTAATGTTAATCAGAGACTATTAATATTGTTAATAAAAAGAAATCTTCTCTATTGTTAATTATTTCTTTTTATATAATCGGTTAAAGTGGTCTGATACTTCAACATATCTATAAGATAAGAACTCTTAATCCACAAATTTATTGGTGTTCTTAATCTTGATTGGACATCCTCTATTGCTTCACTAAGTGAAGGAAAATTCTTAGGTGGTCTTTTTAAGGCTGTTCTTACGTTTTCTCTTATTTGCCAGTTTCCCACTGGAGCAAAATATTCTGGACGAATTTCTCTTACAACTATAACTGCAGCTTGTCTTCTAATTCTATTTAAGTACTCAAATACACCCAATCTGATGGCATAATATCCTCCATCTTCATCACTTACACGCCCATCTGCTAGTTCATAAACATAATAAATCTCTGGCTTTTCTGTTGGAACCCATATTGTTTGAGGCATCCAAATCTCAATCATTTCTAGAGCTAGTGAATGTGGATACATAATTATTTCATAGTGGTTGCCAAGATATTCATTATGAAAAACAAGAATATCGCTCACTAAATCATAAGTTATGATAGTTTTTCTCATTTTTTCTGATAACATTTTATCAACAGCTGTTATTGACCAGCGAGTTGGAACCAATTTTCTTCTATTTCTATATCCAAATACGCCTACACTTAGCATTCTTATTAAGGAATATATACTGATATTTGAGGAGTATAATTCCCATATCGCATCAACAGTTTTTATATCTTTATCTTCAATAATCTGATCTACTTTCCTTGGAATTACAGGATTCGATGCTAAGTCTAATTTATTTACTTGTCCTTCTACTCCAATAGGTGTAACAATACCATCAAAAGTTAAACGGTAAAGAGGAGGTTTTCGTAACTTAACTTCAACATCTGTTGGTTTTATAGACATCGATAATTCCTGCAATTTTTCAAGTAATTTTTCTTGAAAGCGAGATGGTGTTTTTATATGCATATTAGCTTTAGAATAAAGAAGAGAGGCTCTGAATTTAATTATATCGAGAAGAGAAGTTCGTTTTTTAATCCAATCTTTAGGAGAATCGAAAAGCCTTGCAGGCTCTCCAGTTTCTGGAGGTACCAAACCACCTATATTTATTCTTGGATATCCCCACTCTCCAACAAAAACACCAGGAGGTGATGATCCAAAAAATTCGGTTTTTCTCCCAATCTTCTGAGAAACTTTCCTTAGAGATTGAATTCTAAGCAGAATAGGACATACGGGCCTTCCACAAAGATGTCTAGATCCCTTACATAAAGTACAAATATTCTTACCTACGCTTTTTAAGATCATCCCTAATACAGTATGCTCTTTTGCATTTTAATATTTTAGCATATAAAAATAAATTGTGTTTTTATTTATGTTTGTTCTTTTCTCTAATTTCTTTAATTCTTCTTTTTACTCTCTTATGCTCCATAATTGCAATTAGCAACATTATCACACCAACAGTATATCCGAGATAGTTTAATGTGAAGTATAAGACATATTGGAAAATCAGATAGTTCCCTACTTCGTGAAGTTTTTCAACTCGCAGTGACTTAAGATCTAAAGATGAATTTCTTATCTGATTTACTATTGTCTCATTAAATGCATCATAGATTGCAACTCCTTGCATATGGTCGTATTCCTCTTCAGGAATTCCTAGCGTGAATAGAATAGTTGGTGCAATGTCTACAATTCTTGCTGCTTTGACATGATGCCCCTTATTTAAAACTGGGCTCCATAGGAATAGAGGAATATCTATTACAAGTGATGGGAGAATATGATGGTGCCTTCGCTCAAACATTCCATGGTCCGCAATTACAATTATTAATGAGTCGTTAAGAATACCCATCTCATCTAATTTTTCAAAAAGTCTACTTACCTGTAAGTCATTAAGTTTCATAGCTTCTCTGTATTGGGGACTGTCGTGCCCAAATTGATGACCAACCTCATCAGTATCTGGAAGATGAACGTACATAATATTTGGCACGTCTTCATCTAAATGGGCCAAAGCTTTATCCATGGCATCCTTTGACCCAGTATATGTAGTTACTCTTCCTATATAGCCTTGTGGGGCATCATCGCCTAACATTGACATGAAATTTCCACCAACTATAAATGACTTATAATCATATTTTGCAGCTATTTCAAAGACGTCTGGGACATCTAAGTCTATCACGTAGTTCTCAAAAACTCCATGAACTTCGGGATACACGCCTGTAAACATTGACGTATGAGCGGGATATGTTACTGGAGGATCTACTGTGACAGCATGATCTACAATAACGCCTTCGGATGATATGTTTTTTATAAACGTTACTGTGTCCCAAAATACATCTGCTCTTGCACCATCAAATGTTAATACGAAAATATGATGAACTAATGGTTCTGCTACCTCTTTTTCTGATTTAATATTAGTTTTAGTTGCTGATCCACCTGCATAGGGTTGAGCAAAGAGAAAAGCTATTAATATAAATATTACAATTCCCGTTTTGATTACCCTTCCCTTTTTCATTTTGTTAAGTATCGTTTTTTCTTTACTTTTAATAAAAACTATGAATCCAAAGGCGAAGATTATTATTCCTGGCACTATAAATATAGTCCATTCCCTTAGTAGATATGTAAGATTGCTGTAACTTACATGAATCGCCACTACACTATCTTCTAGTGCATTTATATCATCTGTACTGAGCAACATAAAAGGATAAATTACTGCAATTATCCATATAACAATAATCAATAAAAGAACTATTTTTGTAATCTTACTTTTTAGTAACTTGCTTATGATACTCAAGAGTAGCACCTCTACTGACTTATATTGTAGTGAATAACAAGTCTTAAAGGCTTAGTAACATCATTAAGAAGACTATACCTTTATCCATAATGATTTTACCATATAAATAAACTTAACGTTATATACAAACAAATTAAAAATGTAACCTTTTTCATAGTTTTTCAGCACTTCTTAGTGCTTCCTTTATTCTAAGTTGGATGACTGGGTTTTCTTCAATTTTTTGTCTTTCTTTAAGTGTTTGTATAAACTTTTCTTTCAACTCTGGTCTTACTTTTAATACGTTTTGGATGAATGTAATGGCGTCATGTCTATGCTGCACATTCTTTGAATTTATATAATCAAACATTTTATCTGCAAGTTTTGATACAGCCTCTGGTGTATATTTTGATAACTTTAATAAAACTATCAAGGCAGAGTTTCTAACTACTGTTATTTTATCATTCTCAAATAGTTCAAAAAGCTTATCTGCAATCCCTGAAAGTTTTTCTGGTTTTCGTAGACTTATCAAATCCAAAACTTTGGTGGCTGACCATCGATACCTGAAATCCTTTTCATCTAATAATTTAATTATATCATTTAAAAGCTCATCGTTCTCTACAGCTTCACTTGAAAGTTTCCGATATATAGGTGTAACGTCTTCCATCGAAAGAAGTTCTTTTTTTATAGATTCATCTAACACTATGATCACCATAAAGTGGATTATTATTATCAACTTAAAAATGAGGTGTGTTAATACTTTTAATAAGATTTTCCATAACTTTCAGAATATGAAAAAGATATTATTTGACTCTCTCTATGCTGAAATCGATCTTATCTTTCTCTTCTATAATTATATTAGCATAAAATCCTCGGGATGCTGGCCCCGGATTTATTATGAGGGTTCTTCCTATATAGTCGTATCCTTGCGCCTCGTGAATGTGTCCATGAATCGACAAAAGCGGCTGATACTCCTCAATTATTCTCTTAACAGATTTACTACCAACATGTTGATGCATAAAAGTAATATCTAATTTAGTACCGTAGGGTGGTACATGCGTTACTAAAATAAGCTTCTTGTCACGATAATCACTAGCATCTATACTACTTTTTAAATGATCATATATTTCATTCTCATTAAATTCAATCAATGTATTAAATGGTGTTATATTTGATCCTCCAAAACCTACTATAACAAAATTATTCATCTCTACGTTTTTCTCATGAATATTTCTACATGTTCGAATGACATCAACATTTAAAAGTTCCCTTGGATCACAATTACCAGGAATGAAAAAGGTCGGTATATCTTCGAATGAGAGATACTTTAGTATTGCCGAAACTTGATCAATGCTTCCAAAATGTACAATATCTCCAATTATTATTACAACATCAGGTTTAGTTTTCAAAATATTTCTTCTCTGCTTTACAACCGCTGTAAAATATCCATGAATATCCGTCATAGCATAGATCCGCATCGCTCTCACCTAATTAATTCTGTAGAAATAAAGTATATGCTATGTATGTTAGGAAGTATTTATGTATTTATCTTATTTATTATATTGTAAAACTTTATTAGAACCTTATTACAAATTATTTTTCATGTCCGAGGAAAAAAGACGTATAAGCTGGCATGATGTGGAAGTCCATGTTCTTAGACGAGCAGGTAGATGGATTACTGGTATCTTAGTGCAAGAAAGTGATGACGGTAAACGTAGAGCAAAGTTATTCAAAGCTATTATAAAAGATGATGGGAATAAGACAATAACATGGAAGGGACAAACCTTTAAAGTTTCTATGATACAAAGAATAAATATCCCATCTTATGATTACTGGGAAAAGCTGGTTAAACGTACTACAACCATATTAAAGAAAGTTTTTGGAGTTAAACGCGGCACATTAGAAGAATTTACTTGATTAAAATTCAAATTATTCATTAATCATACGTAAGTGAGTATTCCAGATTCTCTTTTTTGATATGGTAGTAGTTATATAGTATAGAATTCTAAAAATATTTTAGGCAGAATGGGTAAATATAGGTGTTAAGGTTTTTACTAAATCAGTTTTAGTAATGTGGGTGATTTTATATGGGTGAATCTAAAGTA
>JAGGXT010000212.1 GCA_021162905.1 Candidatus Odinarchaeota archaeon
CAATATTCATTAAAACTTGATCTTTTAAATCTTGATCAACAAAATTCTCACATTCATATATTAACGAGGTTGCTATATAGTATCCGTTTTTGTTTCTTATCATTTCAAAATATTTCAGAAGAGAGAGTGCAAAATAGAAAAGTTCTGGTGTGTATATATCTCTATACTGAAGAATATTCTCAATAACCGCAACCGGTTCTCTAAGCATATATTCATCCAAAATTATTTCACTTATTTTTTCTGCATCATTCTCGCCAAAAAGATAAAGAAGGTTCTCAGCTTCTTCCTTTAATCCTAGTAGCATAAATAGCCTTATTATTCTTGCAAGAACGTATTTTTTCTCCCTCGGCTTTAATTTTTCCAATAGCAACGTTAGTGCACTTTCAAGCTCTTTAAATCTACTTTCTCCTTTATGTAAGATACTCATTGTTCTCACCAAATATTTAAAAAGCGATAATTCTCTAACTATATTAAATTTATCGGTTTTATGAAGATAGCTATATATAGTTAAATAGCTATTGGTATTAATATTAACGTTTTTATTATAAATGTGCATTAATGCACAAAATTTATAAACCCAATATTGCATATATTCATAGATATACATTAATGCACAAAATGGTGAGTACAATGCCAAATTCACTAAAAATTCGCAGTGGATTAGAACCAGCAGTACACAGAGTTAAAACTCAGGAAATGCTAAGTGATAAGTTTCAAAAAAACATATTACTAACTATCGCATTCTTTTTAACTCTAATTGAAATATTAGCAACTACTGGCAATCTTATATGGGTAACAAGCATTATTTCTCAACCAATATCACTATGTATCAGCACAATTACAATATCATTATTTCTTATTGGTGCCTTAGGTTTGCACATAAAGAATAACTTCTTATCTCATTTATTGCTAATAGCGTGTTGTGTCGAGTTTTTGATGAGTTTAATTTTTCTATACGTGATATTTGTAATGCCTGATGTGCTTATTTTAACCGTTTTTCATGCTCTCTTGATATCTGTAATAAGTCTTTTAGGTGTCTTTCTTTCATTAAAAACAATTTCTTGGAATATACGGATCAAAAGAATAGAGAACCTCAAATTCAATGATAATCTAAACTATATATCAAACAGTGAGTACTCAGTTGAAATGATCAATGTTCACAAAGTTTACAAAGTCGGTGAGATAAAAGTTCATGCTTTAAGGGGAGTGAACCTAAAGGTTCGTAGAGGTGAATTCATTGCAATAATGGGGCCTTCTGGATCAGGCAAATCTACCTTATTAAACTTAATTGGTGCCTTAGATAAGCCTACGGAAGGTAAAGTAATTATCGATGGAATTGACATAAGTACTTTAAATAATGATCAACTGGCAAAACTTCGAAATGAGAAGATAGGGTTTATATTTCAAAATTTTAACTTAATCAATCGCTCAAAGGTTATTAGAAATATCGAGTTACCAGCAATTATAAAAGGAATGCCTAAAAGAGAGAGAATAAAGAGAGCATTAGAATTGCTGAAAGCTCTCGGATTAGAAGGACTTCATAATAGAAGGCCAAAGCATCTAAGTGGTGGGCAACAACAGAGAGTTGCTATTGCTAGAGCATTAATAAACTCACCGCAGATCATACTTGCTGATGAGCCTACAGGAAATCTTGACTCCGTTTCTGGACGTGAAGTAATGAGTTACTTAAGAATGATGAATGAGAGATTCGGTACAACGGTAATTGTTGTAACACATGATCGTGAAGTTGGTGAGATGGCTGATAGAATAGTTCATATTAAAGATGGAATGATAATTGGTGAGGAAATCATAAGGAGGGAAAAATATGAGAAGAACAATTAGCTCTTTATTTCTATTATTTTTGATACTAACATTATTTAGTACATCATTATTAATGACTAATATGAAAGTTCATGTAAAAGCGGCCATTGCAGTTGACTTTGAAATTGAAAACGTAGTATGGGGTACACCACAAAATTATCCAATTTCTGTATCACCAGGAGATACCAATGTTCCTCTCACAATATTTGTAAGAAACTTATCAAATAACACACTGAGAGGGGTCCGTGGTACATTAAATCTAAGTTATCCATTTAAGGATTACGTTACAGAAAGCTACACCGCCGAGGCTACAGCTCAACCCGTTGAACAAGGAAATGTGTTTAATCAAACTGGTGATATTCTTGAAATGGGTTCCTTTACATTGACTTTTAATTTGAATATTGATCCGAATGCAACAAAGGGTGTTTATTATTATAATTTAACTTTAACATACTTTGTGTCTGTAGGTAATGTTTTTGTCGCAGGTGAACCAAGGGTCTATTTAATTCCAATACGAATCTACAATAGAGCACCTGTAATTTATTCTGTAAACCCCGCTTCAGGAACTGTTGATGTGTTTATTGGTGAAACAGTCAACTTTACAGTAAATAAATGCAAAGATCCAGATAATGATACTCTGAACTATGAATGGTATTTTGATGGCGATTTGGTATTAGAAAATAGTACTACATACATATATACCGCGTTAGAAGAAGATGTGGGCTCTCACACCTTAGAGTTCAGAGCATCAGATGGGAATTTAACAACTTCGTGGACGTGGGCTATTAATGTTATGAGAGAAGTTAAAACAACGGTTAAAGTTAGTAACCAATATGTAACTGTTGGTCTTGTGAATACGATCAATTTTACAATTTCAAATAATATATGGCATGGTCGGGTTGATGTGAGTTACACTGTTCCAAATCCACTAGTTATAAATGGAAATAGTTCATGGACATTTTATAACATTACCCCTGATGATATTATTGTGGTTACAGTATCGGTTTATGTTCCATTTGGCGCATATGGAAATACCTTTCCAACGCAAATAGGACTAAGTTACTCAGACGAGTACGGAAATGAATACACTGAAACATATAGTGTAGGATTAGTCACTCGTGGATATATTAGAATTGTTGTTTACGAAAAATCAGTAATTCCAACTCCTGTAAAACCTGGAGAGAAAGTAGCTTTTAGCGCAACTATACTAAATAAGGGTAACATAGGTGCAATCTTTACAAATGTTTCAATAATACCAAATAATATTCTTGAGCTAACCCCTGAAAGTGTTACTTATATTGGTGATGTTGATGCAAACTCTCCAGTTCCATTTACAGTATATGCGTATGTTAAAAGTGATGTAAACAATGGAACTTACCCGATCTTAATTAAAATCTACTATGAAGATGATTTGTTCAATGAATACGCATTAAACGTTACTTTTCTCCTTACAGTATTAAAAGTAACAAATACCGAGAATGAAACACAATCAACCATTATAGATCTCTATGAAGTATTATATAGAGGTGGATGGACTGTAATTATAGGTGGCATAGCAGTTATCGTATTCGCTATTGTTTATAGTAAAAAGAAGTTGAAACAATTAGAATCATCAAGTTTAATTTAATATTATATATGGTGATCTTAATGGAATGGATCGGAAAGTATATGGAGCTTCTGAAACTATCAGTTGAAGCGCTAACAGAGAGAAAAATGAGAGCTGGACTGACAATTCTAATGGTTACTATAGGAACTAGTCTATTGGTTGCTGTTAATGGTATTAGCACTGGAACAGTAGCATACATCAATAGTCAATTTGAAAATATAGGGGCTAATTTACTTATAATTAACCCGCGTAGCTCAGATGAACCATTAGACGACTTCTTTGTCGATGATGTTAAAAAAATTGATGGAGTCTACGATGTAGTTCCTTTTTATCAACAAATTGCTATAATCAGTTCTAGAGGAAAAACCCAATCGATAGTTGTTATGGGAATAGAGCAAGATAAACTTCACCTAATCTACCCAACATTCAAACTCAAAGAAGGTAATCTTGTTCCAGAATCAGATAATACAGGTATAATTTTAGGTCATGAACTTGCATACGGCAGCGATCCTGAAAACCCATTTGCAGTCGTAGGACAAACAGTTAGAATACAATTTTCTAAAAATGTAAGACGAGAGACTATACAATACAAGAAAAGTTTCGTTGTTCGTGGAATTATAGATTACATAGGTAGCGGTATAGTTCCTGTGGATCAGATGGCATTTATACCCCTAAGAGTTGCTGAAGATTTCTTTGAAAGAGATGGACGATACGATGGAGTCTATGTTATTACAAAAGATCCATCCTATAACGAATATGTTATGGAGAAAATCCGTGAAAAGTATAACGTCAATATAATATCTCCTAAAGCAATAATTGATGTTATTATCAAAATTGAAGATGCTATAGCATTATTCATAGATAATATAGCGGCAGTTTCATTGCTTGTTGCAGCTGTTGGCATAATTACTACACTATGGACCTCGGTGCTTGAAAGGGTCAGAGAGATCGGGGTGTTAAAGGCTATAGGATTTAAAGAGATTCATATTCTAATACTGTTTCTTAATGAAGCTCTAATTGTAGGATTTTTAGGTGGTGCTCTTGGTATAGTCACTGGAATCGGTCTATCATATGCTTTCAAGCTCATAATTGTACATGAAGCTACAAAATATATACAACCACTATTCTTGCCTGAACATTTCATTGAGGCATTTTCACTATCTATAGTCCTTAGCGCTATTGCTGGATTTTATCCGTCATGGCGAGCTGCAAAATTAGATCCTGTTGTTGCTATACGCTATGAATAAGATTTCAAGCCAGTGTTTTTATTTAATATTTAACAAAAGAGGTGAGAGTGAATATCATGAATAAACGATTAAATAAGAAAATAGTTGAAGAAATATTAAATGCCTTAGATGGTACTGTATGGGGTATGACCATTGAAGAACTCTCTGAGGTTACTGGAAGGCATAGAAATACACTTGCAAAGTATTTACCCACACTAGAAAAAATAGATCTTGTAGTCCGTAGATCCATAGGAAAATATACATTCTGGTTGCTAAGCGCAACATATAGGTTTAGAACATCAGATGCCCCAATGAAATTCTTTCAACATCTTTCAAACATAATTGATGCACATTTTAAAAAAGGTGAAGCTATCTCTATTTTTGAGATAAGCAGAAAAATTGGATATATATTAGCGAGTCGAGAGGAGTTCTTAAAAATTATTGAAAGACTTAGCAAGCAGACAGAACCAATAGAATACCTTAGTGGTTTGTTAGGAATATTCTTGCCCTCAATGCTTCCCCGATTAAGATTCAAAATTAATGAATTTGATTTTGATGATAATAAAATTAGAATTTCTGTGTCTAAATGTCCTTGCAATGGAAACCCGAAGTTTAAGTCATCATGCATTTCCATGGGTGGATTTCTACAAGGTGTTATGGAAAAGATAGGTCTTGAAGTAGAAAAAATAGAAGAAATTGATTGCCAAATAAATGGTGCTAGTGCTTGCACATTTGAAGCTACACTTAAAAAGAAAATAAGAGAGTATTTTCCTGCAGTAGCCTTAGAAATTGAAATGAAAAAATATTAGTTGATTATCTACACAAATTTTTATAGAAATTTAATTTTCTAGGGAAACTCGTAATTTTTTTCTAGTCCTAAAAGCGAAAGCCTTTAATCATTATTGGTCTATTTTTGGATAACTACTATGGATGGTGCAATACATGAAGAAAGTAACTGTAGAAGAGTTATTAGAAAAGGCAAAAAAGCCATCTCGTCTTGCTATTGAGTATCACAAATTTTATGAGGGAAAGCTACAAGTCATGCCCAAGTGTGCTATAAGGAGCTTATACGATTTTGCAATATGGTATACTCCTGGCGTTGCAGCTCCATGCAGAATAATAAAAGATGATCCAGACGAATCATTTGAATATACTAATAGATGGAACTACGTAGCGGTCGTTAGCGATGGAACTCGTGTTCTTGGATTGGGCGATATAGGACCTGAGGCTGGATTACCAGTAATGGAAGGAAAAGCTATTTTGTTTAAATATCTTGGTGGTGTTGATGCATTTCCAATAGTTCTTAGCACAAAGGATCCCGATGAAATAATACAAGCTCTAAAATGGATAGAGCCTACTTTTGGTGGAGTTAACTTAGAGGATATTGCTAGCCCTAAATGTTATTATGTTCTGGAAAAGGCAAGAGAAGAACTTAATATTCCAGTTTGGCATGACGACCAGCAAGGTACCGCTACTGTTGTCTTAGCCGCATTTACCAATGCACTAAAACTATTAGGTAAGAAAATGGGTGAAGTAAGAATAGCATTTATTGGAGCAGGTGCGGCAAATCTTAGAACTGCTATCGTATTTGAAAAAGCTGGTGCTAAACCTGAAAATATGATTCTTGTGGACAGCAAAGGAATTCTTCACGCAAATAGAAAAGATATGGAAGTAATGAAAAAGGAAAATCCATGGAAATACGAATGGGCGCTTAAAACGAATCCAGATGGTATCAGTGGTGGTATAGCTGAGGCACTAAAGGATGCCGATGCCGTAATAGCTGCTTCAAAGCCAGGTCCTGGTGTTATAAAGCCTGAGTGGATAAAGCAAATGAAAGAGGATCCGATTGTATTTGCAGCAGCAAATCCGATTCCCGAAATTTGGCCATGGGAGGCTAAAGAGGCTGGTGCAAAAATAATAGCTACTGGGCGTTCAGATTTTCCAAATCAAATCAACAATTCTCTCGGATTTCCTGCTATCTTTAGAGGGGTACTAGATGTTAAAGCTACAACAGTAACTGATGAAATGTGTATTGCAGCAGCAAACGCTCTTGCGGAATATGCTGAACAAAAGGGCTTATCTGAAGATTATATAATACCAACCATGGAAGACTGGGAAGTCTATATATACGAGGCTGTTGCTGCAGCTGAGCAATCTATAAAACAAGGTGTAGCAAGAGTAAAACTGAGTAGGCAGGAGCTCTGGGAAAGAGCAAGCAGAATCATTCGTAATGCACGTGAATCTGTACATGTATTAATGAAAGCAGGATTAATACAAAATCCCCCTCCTGAAGATGAGGTACTGAAAAAATATAAAGGATAACACCTTTATTTTTTATCCACACCTTTTTTTATTTCTAATTACTTATTGGTAAAATTTTTTAAGTTAAGTCCTGAGCATTCATTAGTCTATAGCTAAGTTTTTGTTAAGAGATAAGGTCAGGGATTAATAGAAATAGTGAAAGATCCTACGCAATTTTAAGTAACTATACGATTTATGTTCATATAATTGTATAACATGCGGGGGATCTAATTTCTCTTATAAGAATCTCTTTAATAGAAAGAAATTAGCAATTAGCAATAAAACGCCCAGAGGATATTTATAAAGAAGTATCTCTGATAGCGGATTACACAAAGGTGACTATTTTCTTTGTTTGGGGATTTACGTCAAACTGGGATGGCTGATGAAATCATTAATGTTATCAAGGATGCAAAAGTTGATAATCCACCGATGTTCGAATTTTTTGAGTCACCATCCAAAGAGTTTCTTCAAAAGTTAAGGAAGGCCTTACTTGACAAAAACTCTTCTGAAATTTTTAAGAATTGCCAATGAACTAGGTTTTGAAAGGACAGATCTCTACTTTATGATAGGTTTACCTAAGCAAACTGTCGAATCGGCTGTTAAAACCGCAGAATTTTCTGGTAACATGGTTTCTGAAAAGATAAGTACTTTCATTGTATCCTTAGCACCATTTGTGGACCCCAGAAGTATGGCGTTTGAGAGTCCAGAAAATTTGGCTACAAAACCCTCTATAGGACACTAGAGGACCATAGAAAAGCGTTTTATCATGATAATTAGTATGAATTTCTCAATTATGAGACTAATTGGATGAATAGAATGGATATTGAAATAGCAACTATTAATGCAATAAAAACGATAGCCGA
>JAGGXT010000231.1 GCA_021162905.1 Candidatus Odinarchaeota archaeon
ATATACAACCCAATAATGAATACCTTGAATGATTTTATAAATGATTTTTATCGGTAGAATTATAATTGTTAAAAGATCGGCGGCGACATTAAGTAAACCACTAACACCTGTACTAGCTATTACTAATATTACAGCTGCTAAACTAATAGGATGTTGAATAAGGAAATCTATTATAAAAATGAAAATGTATGATATATAATTGATCCAAAGATAGGTGATGAAAAGAGCTACGTTTTCATAAAAGTTATAGATTGCTAACCATAAGTCTGATAAGAATTCAACTAGCCATGGATATCGAGTGAGGAAGCTAGAAATATAGCCAGAGCCACTATTAATAAGGAGTTTTATATAACTTACAATCAAGTTAAAGTAATATTTTATTTCCTCAAGATGTTGGACTAAATAGATACCAACTACTATACCAAGTGAGTTGTCTATTAATTGTGTCACATACTTATTTATAATATAGTCTGGCCTTCGTCCTCGCTCGGTGATATCAATTTTCCTTGATTTAGGTTTTATGCCAAATCTTTTTCTAACAATAACCTCAGGTATTGATTCTATACTGAGTAGTAAATTATACATCCCTTCAACAAAAGTAAAGGTATCTTTTAGACATATTACACGACCCTTAATCCTAAATTTTTTACCCAGTAGAATTCGAAAGGGCATGACTATTATGGCCGCAAGAACCATGAGAGGAATTAAAACAAGAAGTGTTATTCTCTGAGAGAAAAGAGCCATTCTCAATAAGAGAGATTTTTCCTCCTCAGTAACCTTCGCAACTTCTGGTAGTAGAGCTTTTGCTGCCAACCAGTTTTCAATATGTTTTATAATCTCTTCTTTCAATTCAAAGTCTTTTGATAGGTCAGCTTTTCTGACTTTATCGTCAACTCTAACAATTTCCAAAGGGACCATATTTATTGTGTAAACACGAAGGTCGTCACCACTTAAAACAAATTTTACCATCGATTTCTCAGCTATTGTCACACCTTCAGAAATATGAGCTATAACCTTTAAATTTACAGACTTATCAGCATTTAGCTTTTTAATGAGATCATCAATTACCTCATCAAGAGCTGGAGAATACTCTAAAACAAGAGATATGAAGATATCAACACCCTCATCGCTTCCTATAACAATAGCAGAACGTTGAGTATTTACATACCTGCTTAATTTTTTGTAATCACTTTCAAAAATGAAAAGCCGACGAAACACAATGAATATCCTCCTACTGAGTCACACATAAGCCATTGCGAAATATTTAGTTATTAGTAAGTTTCTTTTAATAATAAACTAAATAATAAAATTTTTTAGCGAACAAAATTAAGCTCTATAAACACTATAGGGATGTTGAGAATGTTAACTACATTTAATGGATTTCAAGCAGATTTGGATGTTGCTGATTTTATTTTATTTGGGGCACCCTTAGATATGACAACTTCCCATCTCCCTGGAACCAGATTTGGGCCCAATGCTATAAGAGAAGCTTCATTGTATGTGGAAACTTATAACATTAAGGTTGACTTTGATGCAGACAATTTTCTTATTCATGATTTAGGAGATATAATTGCGCCAAATGGGGATATTAATAGTCTATTAAATACAATTTATGAAACATCTTTAAAATTTCTAGAAAGGAAAAAACGTATTATAATGTTAGGAGGAGAGCATTTAATTACCTATGGTGGTGTAAAAGCGTTTTACTCACACTTTAATAATAAGAAAATATGCATTGTTTATCTTGATGGTCATTTTGATTTACGTGATAAATTAAGCAACTTAAAATTCTCACATGGAACCACAATGAGAAGAATTTTAGATTTTTTCCCGAAAGATAGAATAATACAAATCGGGATAAAAGCTCCAAGCAAGGAAGAATATGAATATGCCGTGAGTAATAATATAAAGTTTGTAGAATGGCAAGTATTTTTAGAATCTAATTTAGATGACATAATTTCAAAAATTACAGATTTTTTAGAAATCTTCGATTTGGCCTATCTTTCTATTGATTTAGATGTTTTTGATCCCGCAGTTTTACCAGGTGTTGGAAATCCTGAACCAGGAGGTTTAAATTATTTTTACGTAATGAAAATTATAGAAAAGATTGGAAATGTCATCGAAATACCATTTTTCGACATTACAGAACTTAATCCTCTCATAGAAAGTAAAATTTCTCCTATTACTGCAACTAAAGTTATTTACGGCTATTTATTTAGTCAATTGAAATACTTAAAGTAATTGAATTTTTTCTGTTTGAAACATACTCTTTATCAAGGCAATGAATAATTGTTCAATATTAATATCTTCTTTAGCACTTGTCAGAAAATATTGTGCACCTATTATATCACTAAATCTCTTTGCTAAGTCATCATACTCATTAGTAGATCTCACCAAATCTGTTTTATTCCCAGCCACCACAGATGGGACTTTACCAATCTCGTTATAGATGCGATTAAACCAATTTTCCAAATTTTTAAGAGTTATAGGTCGTGTTCTATCAAAGACGTAAACAACACCTCGAGCCCCTCTAAAAAAGAGTTGTGTTACTTCATTAAACCGAGGTTGTCCTGCTAAATCCCAAATTTGTAAAACTATACGTTTGTTATCCACAAGAGCATATCTTGCATAAAAATTAGCACCTACTGTAGGAAAATACGTTTTTTCGAATTTTTCTGTAGTAAATCTTCTCACTATTGATGTTTTTCCAACCGCTCCATCACCAACAACGATAACTTTTATAACTTCTGCCCGGTCATTCAAAGCTCTTCCCCGCCTTTTAATTTAAAGTAATAAAAATACTCATTGTCACTATTTTATTACGTGCTCTTTAATTGTTTTAAAATTCGCCCGAATGCTCTTTTCACTTCTATAAGTGCTAGGCCAAGATTCGCTTGATCTCTCAAAATAAGACCCATGACGATATCTGAATCCTTATCACCAACTATAAGAACTGAACCATTTTCCCCAGAGATTATTAACTTTGAAAAAGGTCCTCGATTCATCTGTGCAACTGTTTTTACACCCATTGCATAAAGAGATGCTATCATTGCAGATAGCAAAAGAGAATCTTCTCCTGACTCTAAGTCAGACGCTATTTCTAAACCTTCCCTATTTGCTAAAATTATTGAGACGATATCTGGGTCGCGCCTTTTCATTTCCATTAAAACTTTCTTAAGAACATCTTTGTCAGAGGATGTATTCCTAGACAAATACGGTCACCACAAAGGATATTCATATTTTCAATATCAAGATAATAAAGTAATATTATTAACAAAAAATCATAATGGATTTTTCTTTTTTAAATTTATCCATATCTGGAAATTTTAATTGCCCTTTGATGCAAATATTTCTCTGCCCTTGTCGGTAACTTCAACCCATCCCTTCGGGAATTTGCCAGTTGACTCGATTTCTATCTTCACAATTCCAGCTTTTTCTAGATCGCCATAATATCGCTTGAGCCATGCACCTACAGACATTTCACCAAACCGATAACCTAATTCCTCAGCTGATATTCTATATTGCCCTGCTGCCACCTTCTCACTGAAAATTCTAAATGTTCTATACTGAATACTTTCTTGAAAAATTACCTTCATTATTTTAGGTATCCCCTCAACAAATACAGCTTTTTCAGCCATATCTATAATTTGCTGCTTTAATTTGTTTCTCTCATTTTTTATAATTTCAAGTTCTTGAAGAACAGATTCTCTTTCCATAGCAATTTTATTTAATGACTCCTCAAGTTCAGATATTTTAGATTTAAGCTGAGCATTTTCTTGTTTTCCAGCATCTAGCTGTTTCTTAAGTTCAGCAATCTGCTCTTTTGAGACTTTTAACTCATCATTTATTTTTTCAATAATCTCTTCTTTTTCATGTAACAGCTTATTAAGCTCATCTCTCTTTTCTTCAAGCTCTTTCACAGTCTCGGATAACTTATTAACCTTATTTTTTAAAGTCTCTCTATCAGCTTTTAGCCTCTCTATTTCTGCCAATAATTCCTGCTTTTCAGTACCATACTTTGATCTTAGCTTTTCCAATTCGGTTGTCGTTTCGTCTAATTGTTTACGGAGATGCTCATTTTCCGTTAATAGGGATTCTCTTTCTCCCTTTATGGCTTCATATTCTTTTGTTAATGTATCTAATTGTTGTTTTAAACTAGTAAGTTCCTCTTCTGCAGAGACTTTTTTAGATAGTTCCTCTTGAAGATTTGCCATTTTCTCGTTTAGTTCACTTATAACTTGTTCCATTGAATATATCTGTCCATCTTTCTTAGCAAGCTCTTGCCTAAGGCCTTCCAATTCTTTTTCATACATTTCACGTTCTCTATTTCTGGCCTTCTCACTTTCATTTAATAGCTTTGATACATCATTAAGTCGTCTTACGGTGTCATCCAACTGCTTCCTTAAAGAGTTGATCTCTTTTTCATACTGTTTAATCGCAATTTTGTAGGCTTCGACGGATTTAAGCTCCTCTTCCGTTAAACCCCTTTCTTCTAAGGTCTTTAAACGACTTTCAAGAGATGTTAATTTATCTCTAAGAGTATCTCTCTCCATCGTTATTTTTTGAAGTTCTTCTTGAAGTTTAGTAAGCTCTTTCTTTAGATTATTTCGTTCTTCTAATAGTTTTTCATTCTCATCGCGAAGTATTCTAATGTGCTCATTCAAATTTACAACCATCTCTGTAAATTCTTCGGCAATATTTCTTCTTCGGCTCTCAGCTTCTTTTAATTGCTCTTCAAGCATCTTGTATATCTTTTCTCTGTCTTCCTCAGCCTCTATTATTTTTTGAATGAATTCCGATGCTGCCTTATCAAGATGTTCTCTCCTTGCTATAATCCTCTCTATTTGACGAGCAACACGCTCACTGTATTTTGTAATTTCCTCATTAAGGGCCTCTCTCGTTTCGGTGAGTACAGGACCTGCTAGTCCACCCATTCCTAATTGGTCTAATTTTGTTTGTAAACGTTTAACAATTACATCTACAGTATCCCATAAATCCTGATTTAGTCGCTGCAGATTTCTTGTAAGCAGCCGCAACATAGTATCTATCTGCTTTTGAACTTGTTTAACTTCAAAATCCTTTGATTCTGCTTCTTCCTCCACCATAAACTCCTCTCACATGATTATGTTTATATTAACTTAACTTATATGTCTCTGTAGTTATGATTTTTACATACTATGTATTTATAATTTTACATTCTAAATTTGAGTTTCTGACAGTGCAAAGATATAGATTATAAGAAATAGACTTTCTAATTGCAGCTATAGATAGACGAATACATAAATCTGAATCCTGAACCTTGCAGCGATAAAAATGTGCAGGGCACCCAGATTTACAGTCTGTTGATCCAAAATTTGGTATTGGCACCTCGCAAAATTCACTATTGTTCAATAATTGAGAAACTTTGCATTCTAGACGCTCTTTAGATTTTAGAAAGATGATGTTATGAATAATGGATAACGCACTGGATGTTATTTTATCAATGTGCCAATGAACTTTCTTATTTTTTCGAAAATGCCTAAGGATTCTATGTTCAAATGCCTTAGGAGAACCTAAAGCGGATCCTACATACAAATAAATTCCACCAGGGAGTGTATATAACTTACCCTTGTGATTTACCTTAATGGTTCCATTTAACTTTATAATTAGTATATACGTTCCTTCCATTCTAATAACCAGAAATAAATAATAGAACAGAGTTTAAATATATTAGGATTATTTTTAAGTAGGTAAGGTGAGAATTTATGCACGCTGCAACACACATATCAGATTGCGATGGAATAATATCCGCCGCCCTTATTTTAAGAAAATTCCCAGACGCAATTATAGACTTTCATACGATAGATAGTATAAAACAATCACTTATTGAATACGATATTGTAGTTGATCTACCTAAATCTCCTAAGGCATTAGTAAACATAGACCACCATGAATCTAATTTTGAAAATCTTAAAAAAACAGGTAGACTAACAGAAAAAGATATGGTAGTCCCTGATGCCCCTTCTGCAGCATCCGTACTTATCAAGTATCTCAAACTTGAGGATGATCCGATAGCAAGAGAACTTGTAGAGATGGCAAATATTGCAGATACGGGAGGATATACTGATGAAACAATAATTCTTGATAAACTTATAAAAGCGTCTCAACATGACATTGATTTTTTGAGATACCTAGCTAAGGTTCTTTCGCTCAAAGGAAAGAAATTTCTTGAGGATGAAAAACTAAAAGCTAAGTGGGAAGAAGTATTGCAATCTTATGAAAAATACAAAGATTTTGTTTGTAAGGTTGCAGAAAACTTGCAGCCGAGCGATTTTGTAATTGTTGACGAGAGAAACGTTTTACCTTACTTTGTTGCAAAGGATTTAGCATATGAATTATTTACAAGAAATAAAGCTAAAGTGGTAGCATTAGTATATGATTCTCCTTATGATGAGGAGAAAGTAAGAATCTCATTTAGGGTGCATTCGCAATTTAACTTCAATGTTAGAAAAATAGCTGAAAAATTTGGTGGAGGGGGGCATGTAAAAGCTTCTGGAGCTACCTTTACTAGGGAAGAAAATATTCTTGAAAAAATAATTGATGAAATTACTAAATATTCTGAAGTGGGTGAAGTATTGGTTGTAGTTATGAAAAATAGTAAATTTGTTGATATTCTTAGTAGTTAACGATTTGGAGCATTGGAATGACTTCAATAAAAGAACTTGATGGAAGATACAAAATCCCATCTTCAGCTTCTATCGTTTCCACTTCCCCTAAAAAATAAGCAAGCCCTGTTAGTGCGCAAACTATGGCATCCATCTCATCTTTAGAGATTCTATTTTGTGGGTGTATTTTTAGATATCTGAGTATTTCACTGTGGGTAATACCCAACTTTTTTAAGGTTGATTTAGGATGGACTTCGATAACTTTTTTCCCTTTTGATAGTAGATGTTCCTTAAGTTCAATAGCGCGAAATGTTAATTTTTTCATGCCACTAAATAAAGCTGGGAAAACTCGGAAACCTCGCTTTGTCATTTCTTTATCTAACTCTCGTGCCATATCATTTTCATTGAGTGGTAAAGTTAGTGGAGAATCTATAGCCACTATACTTGCATCAGAACAGAAACTTAGAATATCAGAATTAGTAAATGCCTTCTTATAGACAAGGGAGGCAATAATATTAGATGTATCGCTATCTATAATTCTTATTTTTGCAAGTCCTGTTCGGTTTTTTTCAACCCCCGCCAAGTCCACACCAGCAATTATTGTCATCTCCGACTCCTCATACCTATCAATTCATACACATATTAATAAATATAATTGCTTACATGTTAATCCAGTAATGTGGTGTTAAAAA
>JAGGXT010000331.1 GCA_021162905.1 Candidatus Odinarchaeota archaeon
CTTCTCTATAATCCCTTTCTTAGCTAAATTAACAATAGATATAGATTCCAATAAATCATCAAAACTAGTCACAATAATCTGACCAACTGCAGGTCTTTCTATTGAATGTTGTGAGCGTCCGATTCTTTGTAGGAATTTTGAAACCAATCGTGGTGAACCTAATTGAATTACGAATGATACGTGTCCTATATCAATCCCCAATTCTAGTGAAGATGTAGCCACGATCCCTCTTATCTTACCCTCTTTAAAATTAGATTCAGTTTCTATTCTAAATTCTTTTGATAAAGAGCTATGATGTATTCCTACATCTTTAACCCCTAATTCATTAAGCATAGTGCTAACAATTTCAGCAAAAAGCCTTGTATTAACAAAACATATACTTCCTTCTTTAGTATTTAAGATATTCCCCACTTTCTTAATAGCTGCTAAAATTAAGGGTGATGCTAAAGAAAAAGTCCATATAGAATCATCTAATTTTGTTAACTCTGGAAAATCTATAGATACTCTTAATTCTCTTTTACTTTCCTCACGTATGATCTCATACTCTTTTGACTTAGTTCCAAATAAAAAATTAGCCGCTTCTACAGGGCAACTTATAGTTGCTGAAAGGCCGATCCTTTGAACTTCTTGCTCCGCAATGTTATCTAATCTTTCCAATCCTACACTAAGTTGTGTACCTCTTTTATTATCAAGAAGTTCGTGTACCTCATCAACAACTACAAATTTAACACTTCTTAGATTGTATTTCATCTTTGGAGCCGCAAGTAAAGCTTGTAAGCTTTCTGGTGTTGTTATAAGTATATCTGGAGGGTTTTTCAAATGTTTTCTTCTTTGATAGTATGTTGTATCTCCATGTCTTATATCTATCTCGAATCCTAAATATTTCGAAAAATCAATAAACCTTCTAAACATATCTCTATTGAGTGCTCTTAGAGGCGTTATATAAAGAACTTTTACTCCGTTACCATTTCTTTCTGATAATAGTTTTTGAAATATAGGAATTAATGCAGCTTCGGTTTTTCCCGATCCCGTAGGTGCTACTATTAAAACATTTTTACCATTTAAAATACTAACAAATGCCTTTTTTTGAAGACTTGTTAATTTATTAAATCCAAGAACATCTCTAATAGCGTCAATTAATCTTTTAGAAACTATATATTGATGGGTGTCTGTCATTTTTTATATCCACAAGACTAATTTTATGGGGCCGCCGGGATTCGAACCCGGGACCACGCGGATTTTCGCTCAAAGGTCCCGAACCGCGCATCATACCAACTAGACCACGGCCCCACTTATCAATAGCTTTAGAATATATGTTTATATTTTTATTTATTGGAACATTTTTCGTAAAAAGTAATAAATAAGAAATAACTCTTAGGCCGGGGCGGGGAGTCGAACCCCGGTCTGGTGGTCCACAGCCACCCAGCCTTACCGCTAGCCTACCCCGGCCGCTTTCTGTGTTATACACTAAGATGTAAAAGTTATTTTTAATTTTTTCGATTGATAAACTGTGTATATGAAATAAATAATTTTACTTCTCATTATTACATACCTTTGATTGAGTATAAAATACTGTTTCTTCTAAATTTTTAGAATAAATTTTTAAAAAGTTAGTTCTAAGTATGAAAAAGAGGTCGATAGCATGGAACAAAAAGTATTATCTCATATCTTTGAAGCAAAAAGTGTTGCAGTTATAGGTGCTTCTAGAAATCCAGAGAAATTAGGATATAAGATACTAAAAAATATACTTGATGCTGGCTACAAAGGAAAAGTGTACCCAATAAATCCAAAGGCGGACGAAATTCTTGGTCTCAAGGCATATCCAAGTATATCAGAGGTTCCAGGTGATGTAGATCTCGCAGTTTTTGTTATACCTGCTAAGTTTGTCCCATCAACATTGAGAGAATGCGCAAAAAGAAATGTGAAGGGCGCTGTTATTATAAGCGGTGGCTTCGCAGAAGTAGGTAATATTGAATTAGAAAATGAATTGAAATCTATAATTAAAGAGACAAATATACGAGTGATAGGACCGAATTGTCAAGGAATTAATAATCCGCACTTAGGATTAAATGCAAGTTGGCCTGTCATAAAGTCTGCTGGCCCCATATCAATTGCTTCACAAAGTGGAACATTTTTTGCAGCCCTACAAATGTGGGCAGATGAGGATAAGATAGGAGTATCCAAATGCGCTGCTATGGGCAATAAAATAGATATAGATTTTGATGATTTAATAGAGTATTATGGAGAAGATGAGAATACAAAAGTAATTGCGGTATATATGGAAGGAGTGCGTGATGGGAGAAGATTTGTAAAAATAGCAAGAGAAATTTCTAAAAAGAAGCCCATTGTTGTACTTAAAGGTGGACGCACTGAAATAGGTGCTAAAGCTGTAGCTTCACACACACGAAGCCTAGCAGGGCGTGATGAAATTTTTGATGCTGCGTTTAAACAATCAGGAATTATTCGTGTCGAGAGTTTAGAGGAACTGTATGATACCATTAAAGCTTTTTCTCTGCTTAATTTACCAAAAGATAATAGAGTTCTCATTATTACAAGTAGTGGTGGTAGTGGTATAGTATCTGCTGATGAAGCTGAACTTAGAGGGCTCTCGTTACCAGATATTCCTGAAGAACTTAAGCAATCCTTAAAAGAAAAACTTCCTGACTATGTTATCCTTAGAAATCCACTTGATTTAACTGGAAATGCATATGCAGACCTATATAGAGATACTTTAAATATTGTTATTCATAATGATACATATTCCTCGTTTGTTGTAATATTTGGTGATCCAATCGAAGGTGCTGCGGATGTTATAAATGAGATGTCAAAAAAGACAAGCAAACCTATATTATCTGTATACTTAGGTGGTGGCGAGATTCAGCAAATTGAAATAGAAAAATTTAGAAGGCTTAAACTTCCAGTTTATCCAACCCCTGAGAGGGCTATTAAAGCTTTATCAAACTTGGTAAGATACTCCAAATACTTAAAAACAATTACATAGGTTATCGCAATATTACATTATCCTTTATCTTTTACATATATTATTAATTAGCTCAGGTCCTGGACGTTGTCATCATGTATCAGCGAACCGGATTCTCCTCATTGCTATATTGAATGTCTGATTCAATTACATAAATATTTTTCTTAAAAATCAACTTTTATTGAGTGGCGCTAAATCGATTTATACAAGGTCTTTATCACTAATGTGTAGCGATGTTTTAGAGGGTATGCCACTGTATTACTAAAATATATATATCAAAAGATGAATAGATTCTTTTGCTTTTTTATCGGGTGATTGATTTGTCTATTGTGTTTAAGTCGGATTCAATTTTGAATAAATTTTCTAAATAGTATAATACCTAGTGCTAAATAATAATGAATGTCTATAAATGGGGTGTCTATTATATGAGTAACTATGATGATACACCTTTTCCCCTCATAATGAGAAACGTGTTTAAACATTCGAAAGTTGAAAAAAGGCAGCTAAAATATGAAGCAAGGATTATTATTATAGGCACAGGTGGTGCTGGCTGTAACACAGTAAATCATTTAATGAAAATAGGAATTAGAGGAGCCGAATGTATAGCTTGTAATACTGACTATCAACATCTAGAGACTGTTGAGGCTCATTACAAACTCCTTCTCGGTCCAAAAACAACACAAGGTTTAGGGGCTGGGGGGTTTCCAGAAATAGGTCAAGCAGCAGCAGAAGAATCTCGTGAGGAAATACGTAAGTTTCTTGAAGGGGCAGATCTAGTTTTTGTAACAGCAGGTTTAGGTGGCGGTACTGGTACTGGCAGCGCTCCAATTATTGCTCAAATAGCTAAAGATGAAGTCGGTGCTATTGTAGTTGGAGTTGTTACAATGCCCTTTTCTCTGGAAAAATCTCGTGTAGCTAAGGCAAGGGAGGGGCTTAATAGATTAAGAGAGTTCGCTGATACTGTAGTCGTTGTTGATAATGACAAACTCTTAGAGATTGCTGGTAATGCTCCACTGGAGGAAGCGTTTGCTATAGCTGATGAAGTTTTAGCTCAAATGGTAAAGGGAATAACTGAAACGATAAATGTTCCTAGCTTAGTGAACCTAGATTTTGCTGATGTAAAGGCTGTCCTTCAAGGAGGCGGTGTAGCAATGGTTGGAATAGGTGAAGCCAAAGGAAAGCCATCTGAGGAGCGAGCTAGGACTGCTGTTGAAAATGCATTAAGTAGGCCACTTCTTGAAGTTGATATAACTGGTGCACGCGGCGCACTAATCCATGTTACTGGTGGGCGTGATATGACATTGGAAGAGGCTCATAAAGTACCCGATATAATATCTGAAAAATTGGATCCTGACGCAAATGTGATATGGGGTGCTAGAATAGATCCTGAGTTCAATGGCTACCTCAGGGTGATACTTATAGTCACTGGAGTACAAAGTCCTAATATTTTAGGCCCATTAAGACCCACTTTAAGAACAAGTACTGACTTAAGTAAAACCTTATTAAGAAAAACGGATGAAAAAATATTATCTCGTCATTTTTCTGAAAATAAACCTTCCGCTGGTCAACCAACTGGAATAGGAAAAGGTAATCGTTATAAACTTCCTGGTATCGATAGGATTGGATAATAATTAAATAACGATAATTTTATTTCCCCCCTCTTTTTTTGCTTTTCCTAATGCTCTTTTTGCAAGTACTCTTGTTGGAGTTTGCCACTTCTTTCTCTTTTCTCTTACTTTTCTGAACAGCGTCATATATCCTAATGCTATACCAATACTTATTGTAACGTTAGTCCCAGTTTCCTTACCTAATTTTTCAATTTTGCATCTAATGAACTCTAGATCATTGATTATTTCATCTAGTTCGGGCTCTATCACCTCTAATATTACTTCTTCTGTACCTCTTTCATAATCCAATCCATGAAGCACAACAGCTCTGTGCTTTCTAACAAAATTCTCCGCAAGCGATGTCAACTGGGCTGTTATCGTATTTGGAGAATATTCACTAAGCCCAAACCTTTTAACAATATCCCCAAAATTGTCTAAATCCATGGCTATTGTTGCAATTTTTACCTTTCTCATTGTAAGATCTCAGTTATCTCATTTATGCTTTTGAAAAACTTAATCTTTTGTTTAATTGCCTCTATTTTTTTAATTTTTCTTAAAATATATCTTAATATCCTACTTGGATCTTTTTTTAGTTGACAAATCCATATTTCCTTATATGCGTCTGCATGAGTTACTAAGTACTTGACTGCTATATTTACTGCATTTTTATTTACTTCATAATCAACAAAATCTGGGGCCTCATATTGCAAAAGGGGATACATATGACTTATTTCTGCTGGTATTATTCCGAAAATGGATGATAAAAACAAGAAGTGTATTTCCCTAAATTTCTCATCACTTTTTATCTTTTTAGCAATTTCTTCAAATCTCTTACTTGCTTTTTCGTTTGCATCTCTCTCGTCCATCACAAGAGCAATCTTATATTTATATAAAGGTACATAATCAATTATATGTTTTCTATACCTTATAATCTCAGGTCTGTATGCGTCTTCAGGCCCAGAGTAAAACATAGCTTTAGGTTTACTTACCGGGTCAAATTTTTCAATAAATCTCATATATTTTTTTAATCTCTTTAACCCATTTAATAACCTGGGGTGGGCTCTTAATCTAATCTGAATATATTCCCAAAGCCTTCCTTCATAAATCGCTTGCCTTATTCGATTAATCTCTTGAACTGAAACATATAAATTATGTTCAGCAAGTACCCTCTCCCTCTCCCCTTTTGGTAAATTCTTAATTTCATCAGGTGTATACTTTAAACATACTGGGCAAGCACATATTTGCTCCCTTAAATCACTAACCCTAATTGTACCATCTGGTGTTATATATCTATCATCTTTTGCATAAAGAGCATATGCTGCTGAATCAAATAAATCAGCACCCATGGCCACCGCAAGAGAAAACATGATTGGATGTCCTGCGCCAAAAAGATGTATTGGTCTGTCTGGTGGTAAGTACATTTTTGCGTTCATAAATATATCAACTAATGTGGCAAAATCATACTGCTCCATTAATATTGTTTGACTTCCAACAGCAAATATATCAAAATCAAATTGGCTCATTTCTTTTGCTGAGAATCTAACTAAATCAGGATATGGCGAACCTTGAACAGGACCAACCCATAGAATATCTGTACTTTCGTTTTTCATATCAAAGAATTGTTTTGCTCTTTCTAAAGTAATTTCTACAGCTTTTTCAGCTTGTTCTTTATTTTTTGCAGCTCCGCTTGGATAGTCTAAAATCACAGCTATGTCAGAGTTTATTTTTTCCTGATAATATATAATATCCTCTGGAGTTATGTCGATGTCTCCGTAGACTAATATCTGATACGCACCGCTGTCAGTCATTATTATACCATCAAAATCTAATAATTTATGAACACCGATTTCTACGGCCTTCTCACCATATCTTTTCCTAATCAAATAAGAATTTGTGATTATAGCTGGAAGTTTAAACTTCTCTCTCATATCTCTTGGTGAAATCACTTGTCTTGTTGGACTAATCACTGGAAACATATATGGCGTCTTTATTTTCCCTCTTCTTGTATTCAATACGCCCACTCTACCAAGTAAATCTCGAGCCTTTATTTCAAACACCATAGTATATATCTCCACGAATTTGTTTACTTCAAGACAAATACTCGATTATAGTTTAGTAATTTTACTAGATAACCCGGTATATCAAATAAGAATCTTGCTTTATCAACTATTACAGAATCGCTCGAGCAGATAACTACGTCATTCTCCTCAGAAGATATTTTAATTAACTCGTAATCAACATTTTTCGAAGTTCTTACTTCAAATTTCAATTTTGTTCTGCTCAAAATGTTTCTGCATATATTTGCGATCATTCCGCTTCTACTGATTTGTTCATCAAATAAAATTGTTACTTTTTCTGGATTTAAATCCAGTAAGGTATAAAACAGCATGTATAGAACATCTTTTGTATACTTCTTTATTTTATATTTTGAAAAAATTTGCTCTAAGTCTCTATATATTTTATCATCGCTTAGAAAAATATAATGCCCAACGTGTATAGCCTCTGTAGTAATTAGTACATTAAACCCATCAATTACTAAAGTTCTATCATTTATTTTATCCTCACTTAATATCTTTCTCTCTCTTCTCTTTATATCGTCATCTGAGTATATTACTCTATCAAGTAAGATTCTGTATTTTCTTTCTAAAAGATAATGATTGGAAACGAATTCTAATGCCACTTTTTTATTATATCCTCTATTTATTAGAAAACGAAGATCATCTGCTGCCATCTTTAATTTTTCTAAAATATTAAAAAGATCGTTACAATTATTCATTCTTGAAATGAATCCACCCTCTTTCAACAATTTTTTTACTTCCTTTTTCACTTCTTAAAATCACTTCAGGGGAAGCTATTGCTTCACCAATTTTGTAAAATTTATAATTATTTTTTCTAGCTTTTTTCATAAAGTTATCCCAGCAATCCCTTTTTACAGCAAATATTATTTCAAATTCCTCTCCGCCATAAAGAGCAAAATCTACTGGGTTAACGCCATTTCTTATTGAAATCTCTCTTACTTTCTCATCAATTGGGACGTTATCTATTATAAATCCTATATTTTCATTATTTCTAATAAGTTCATAAATACCTCTCACAAGACCATCACTGCTATCAATAGCAGAAACCACTTCCTCATTTTCCGATAAGAAAACTCCCTCTTTAACTCTAGCTATGGGTCTACACATAAATCTTTTAATATATTCAAAATCTTCTTTTGAAAGATTTTTTAGTTTATTTTTTTCAAGAAATATTTTAAAACCAAGACCTGTAACTCCAAAAACACCTGTTGTAGCTAAAATATCTCCTGGCTTTATGCCTTTTCTTCTTATAATCCTATATGGCGCATATCCTATTACAAATCCGTCGGCTATAAGCTCTTTACTTTCATTTAAGTCGCCGCCAATTAATCTCAAATTATAAAATTTAAGTGCCTCATGTATTCCACTTAGAAAATCTTCAAAATCCTTTATTGCCATATCCTTTGGCAAACCTAAAGAAAGAATGAACTCCTTAGGAATTGCTCCTTTTGCAGCCAAATCACTGACAACCATTGTTACAAACTTCCATCCTGCACATTTAAGACCTAGCTGTGGTATGATATCTGTGCTTTCCACTAACATATCAACATTTATCAAAATACTTTTTTCAGAAGAAGAAATTTCATTGTAAACATCAGTGAGAAAAGCATCATCGCCAAATGGAAGCCTATCTCTATCAATAATTACATCAGAAAAACGAGTGTATATCATCCTTATAAGCTGAATTTCAGAGAAATCGCCAACTTTAACATTCAATAAAATCACCACACAATGAAGCCGCAGGGGGGATTTGAACCCCCGACCAACGGATCTCTCTATCTCTATACGAGTCCGTCGCTCTACCGGGCTGAGCTACTGCGGCACTATATAATTCTAATTATTAATCCCGAAGATAAAATATTACTCAAATTATCTCCTAAAAATTAATTAAATAATAAAGTATTTTAAGCTTTACTTATATGTGGCTCTACTTAGTTTTTGGTAAACAGTTATTCATAAAAAGGGAGAAGCTAGTATTAACCAAATAGAGCGCTCAATCCTTCTACAACTTCTTCCTCTTCTTTCTTTTCTTCCTCTTCCTTTTTCTCTTCTTCTTTCTTCTCAACAGGAGCAGCTGCTTGTGCAGCAGGCATTGCCATAGGGAATGCAGCGCTCTTTATAGCCTCATCAATATCTATTTCCTTGGCTGCTGCTACAACTGCTTTTACCATAGCTGGGTCTGCTTGTGCTCCCACCGCTTCGAAAAGCTTAGTTAAGTTTTCTTCATTTATATCTTTCCCTATTTTATGGAGAAATAATATCGCATAAACGTATTCCATCTGCAAACACCTCTAGTGTTTATATCTTTCGCAAATCGCATCATACATTATCACTATTTATTTTTTTCTGTTCTATAAGATCATATTTTTACAGCATAGCAATATTTGAAAAGATGATACCATATTGATTATTTTTACAAATGATTTATATTTATACTTATTTTCAAGAGAGAATTTTTTATTATATGCTAACGATAGATAAACTATCGTATTAATTCTCTTAAGAGAAAGAATATATATTCTTCAAAAAACTTGATTATATATAGCTGGTGATTTAAATGGTACGATATCCTGTAGCGATAGGTTTTTACCCGGGAAATAAAATAGACTTAAAAAAATCAATAGAAGCAAGTTTTCTTCATAAGTATGGCCCTGGCAAGCTTCCAGAAAAGGATAAAGAAATAAAAAGCCAAATAGCCATAGGAATTTCTCCTCATGCGGGTTATCAATTTTCTGGGCCAATAGCTGCGAATCTCTACTTCTCATTATCACAAATTAATAAGCCTAAAACAGTAATATTGATAGGTCCTAGTCATTACTTTCTCTCAGATATTGTTGCCATCATGAAGGATGAACCTTGGTTAACACCATTTGGTGAAATAAAGATCAATAACGATATTGCTAATAAATTAATTGAAGATTGTGACTTAATAATTGAAGAGCCTGCGGCACATGCTCATGAGCACTCCTTAGAAGTTCAACTTCCATTTCTTCAGTACTTATATGGTAATACTTTTGATATTGTTCCTCTAGTGTTTGGCCACTTGAATTTGCGTTCTTTAGAGTCTATTGGCGATACGATCGCAAGGGTTATATCGGAAAATAATGTAAATGATTTCCTTATAGTTGTAAGTTCAGACTTTACACATTATGGTTCTGGGTATGGTTATACCCCGGTTGGTTCTTCACCGGAAAAGGGTTTAAAATGGATGTATGAAATGGATAATAAAGCAATTAAAAAAATAGTAAACTTAGACTATAGGGGCTTTTACGAATTTGTTACTAAAAATAATATGACAATTTGTGGATATGTGCCAATAACTACTGGCATTATTATAGCTAAGCAATTAGGCTTAGGTAATGCTAAGCTTTTAAAGTATGCAACATCCTGGGATACCGCACCGGAATACAGATCTGGGTCCCATATTGTGGGATATGCATCTATATTAATCACCTGATAAAGATATGTTCTGTACATAGCAAAAGCGAGGATATTTTTGAATTTTTGAGTCCGAGCAGCGGCTCAAGTATTTAAAAAATATTTATAAATTCATTTAGGTATTCATTTACAAACCACACTACTTGTTACAAATAGGTGAGTTAAATGTCTGAAAAACAACCAGAGGCAAAGGTAGAAAATATTGTTGCGTCTATTACGCTTAATAAGAGGTTAGATCTAAATTATCTAGCTGAAACACTTGAGAGATGTAAATATATCCCAGAACAATTTCCTGGATTGGTTTATTATTTAGATAAGCCTAAAGCTACATTTCTCGTTTTCGAAACCGGGAAATTAGTATGTACTGGCACTACTTCGGAAGAGGCTTTGCATAGAGCTGTTAACAAGCTAGTTAAATTGTTTAAAAAATTAGGTATCAATATTACAAGAGAGCCTGAGGTAAAGGTACAAAATATTGTTGCGAGTGGAGATCTTCATGCTAGACTTAATTTGGACGAAGCAGTTATAACTCTTGAAAATATTCTCTATGAACCAGAACAATTTCCAGGGGCTATTCTTAGATTTAAAAATCCTCGAGTTGTATTTCTTCTTTTCTCCACTGGAAAGATTGTATGTACTGGTGCGAAATCAGAAGAGCAAGTAAGAGAGGCAGTAAATGCTTTATACAAAGAGCTTAAAGAATTAGGATTGATATGATCGTTAAGCAACTTAGTACTATAATCTCATGAGTTGAGTTTTTCTATTTTTCTATTTTAAATTTTTATCGCGCTATAGTTATAGGTATCGTAAATTATTGATCTTACTAGAAATGTCATCAACATCCCACATTCTGAAATTTATTTTATTAACATAAAAATTATATTAATTTACAAATACTGTTACCGTATCGTCCGGTGTTAGTGATGAATGGAAGAGAGAATCCCTCGGCACTTCAATTAATTCTCCAAACTTTCTCATCACCTATTAGAGTTAAAATTTTACTTACAATTCATGATCATCATAGTATATCTTTTTCGTCACTCATGAAAAGTATTCTTAATGAGATAGATAATACTAGTAAGCTATCCTACCACCTAAAGCAATTAGTGAATGCTGGATTAGTACAGCACGATAAAAAGACAAAAACATATACTCTGACGAAAAACGGGCAATTTGTTGTTAATTTTATTTTAGCTTTGGAGGATAAGATAACTATCCCAGAATCGATATTAGTATTTGATGTTTTAAATAATAAAATAATAGGCATAGAGGAATATATTAATGAAATTGAAAGAATTTATAGGTTGTCAATGAGTTACGAGCAAAGACTTCGTATTCTTGAGAGCGTACGTAAATTAAAAGAGAAAATTATACCTTCTACAATTATTGATAATCTAATATTTTTTAGCTTTTTACAAACATCTATAAATACTAGCATGGAAAATGTTTTCACCCCTCCATTTTCTCTTCGAATAATTAATTACATAGAACAGAAGAAATCTCCTAGTTATAGATACGCCGAAATCCAAAAAGTTCCTGCAACAATCTCAAAAGTTACTATGTTTGAACAGCTTTTTTTAATGATTAGAGATGAATTAAAATCAAATATTTTCAAAATAGACGACTTTTGCAGTTTTATTTACCCCTGTTATCATCACTTGAATGTCCAAACCACGATAAAGAAAGTAGAAAATTTATTAAAATTAACAAAAGGTCTAGAAACCCTTATGACACATATACTTTTTATGAGTACATCATATCCCTATTCCCAGATAGCCTTATCTATAGACAATTTTAACTTTCATGTTGCAAAATATGTTGGTGAATATAATGATTATCAATTAAAAGATGCTTTATTTAAGTTCTTTAGCAGATTCTATATACATTCTCATCTTTTTCCAAAAATAAGCTTTGAGATATCCTTTCTTTCAGAAAAAAATATACATAGATTACTTCCAGAAGAACTAAGAATGATACATGATGAATATTATGAAGAGCTATATAAATTTGCAGTGTTTTTCTTAGAAAGTTATCTTTCTCACCAGAAGGTGCACCCATCAATAAATCCGCATATTTCAATAAAATTCGATAAAGATCAAATCAAAGATAAAGAATCAATCCTCTATGGCATACTAAATCGTATACTATGGAACCTATCACATAATTTCCCTCTCAACTTATCCTTCAGCAATGTAGAGGCGAGGTGGCATGAAAATGATTTTACATACGGTTATGATGGCGAGCTGACTTCTGTAGAAACACCTTATATATTCACGGTGAATAATGTAATGGGAAGAATTGGTATAAATCTTGTGAGAATATCCTTTCTTTCAAAGGGGGATGATGAATTATTTCTCAATACTATTCAAAAA
>JAGGXT010000288.1 GCA_021162905.1 Candidatus Odinarchaeota archaeon
AAAAATCTCTAAAATTCTCTTAACGATTTTTGTTGTACTATGTAATGGGAAATCCTTTAGTTCATCCTCTAATCTAAGAACTTTTACGTTAATTCCTCTTCTTTTAAGTTCCTCTTCTATTTCTCTTTCATTAAAGTTTTGGTTTGGACCAAGAAGTATAATATCCGGTTTTTCCTCTTCTACGACTTTTAACAAATCCTTATCTTCATTGCCTAATCGCGCTTTGAATACACCTTTAATATTCTTCACTACCTCTAATCTTTGTCTTTCTGGGATTATTGGTTCTCTTCCTTTAATTCTGCGAACAGTTGAATCTCTTGCTACTATTACAATAACTTTACCGAGTTTTGTTGCTTCTTTTATTAAATGGATATGGCCTGGATGTATAATGTCAAATGTTCCAGCTACAAGTACACGTTTTTCTCTTTTTGACATCTTTTTCACCAAAAGTGATAGTAAGCCATACTAAATATTAAAACCGACTATTAATATGTATTGACTCTATATACATTATGATTTTATCATTTTTCGATGAAGTTTAAAACATAAAAACGAAAATTTTTTAACCGAGTCTTTTTTATTTCTGCTGAAGGTGATGAGTGGAATGTCAAGCATAAAAACTCCCGTATGTACTAGTTGTGGAAGGAAAATAACACCAACAGAGGCCGCTGTACATTTTGAATGTCCTAACTGTGGAGCTTATACTATTTGGCGTTGTGAGAAATGTAGAACATTTGGACATAAATATAAGTGCCCAAATTGCGAATTTGAAGGACCATAGGAGGTGTTTCTTCTGCCAAATAAAGTTTTAGTTCAAGTCAATGTAATGCCAGCAGATATAAATGTTGATTTAGAGAAGCTTAAAGAGAAGATAGCGCAAAAGATAGCTCCAAAATATGAAATCCTAAAATATGAAATAGAACCTGTTGCCTTTGGATTGAAGAGATTAAAATTAAATGTAATTATGGATCATAGTATTGGAAGTACTGATGAGCTAGAAGAATTAATTAAAGAAATTGAAAATGTCGAGGACGTACAGATAGGTGCTGTTTCTTTGTATGGTTAATTGTTTTTCTAAAAACTTTTTCTTTTCCACAGAATTTATATTGATGAGTTTGTAGTATATAAATGACAATTGAAATATTGTTAACATCTAACTCTTGAGGTGTTTTCATGCCGGAGGAAGTTAAACTAAGAGTTGAAGAAGCCCAAAAACGAGATGCAGGGCGTTTCATAGTTAGAATGGATCGCGAAACTATGCGCCAATTAGGGATCCACGTGGGGGATATTGTTGAGATTAGAGGAACAAAAACAACAGCGGCTATTGCTTGGCCTACTTTTAATTATGGATCTAAAGGAGTAATTCAGATGGATGGGCTTACTCGTCATAACGCTGGTGTTTCAATCGGTGATTATGTTATTGTTAGAAAAGCTGAAGAGAAAGAAGCTAAGAGAGTTGTTTTAGCGCCAACAACTTCTCATTCTCTTCCCCATCAGCCTCAAGGATTAGAAGCTATAATCAAGCATAGAATTATTAGTTTTCCATTAACAAAGGGAGATATTATTAAGATTACTGTTGGTATTCATGGTTCTATTCCATTTAAGGTGTTATCCACTCAACCACCTGGCGTTGTAATTGTTACTAATTCTACAATAATAAGAGTTAATGAAAAACCAATTTCCGAAGCAGCTGGAATTCCAGCTATCACATATGAGGATATTGGTGGTCTACACGATGCTATTCAGCGAATAAGAGAAATGGTAGAGCTTCCTTTAAAACATCCAGAGCTCTTTAAACGATTAGGAATTACTCCACCAAAAGGTGTTTTGTTATATGGGCCACCTGGTTGTGGTAAAACATTACTTGCAAGAGCTGTTGCAAATGAAAGTGATGCTCACTTCATTGCCATTAATGGTCCTGAGATAATGTCTAAGTTCTATGGTGAAAGCGAAAAAAGGCTTAGACAAGTATTTGAAGAAGCTGAAAAGAACGCACCATCGATAATCTTCATTGACGAATTAGACGCTATAGCTCCTAAGAGGAGTGAGGTCACTGGTGAGGTTGAACGGCGAGTTGTAGCGCAGTTATTAGCTCTCATGGATGGGTTACATGCTAGAGGACAGGTTATTGTAATAGGTGCAACTAACAGAATCAATGCTATCGATCCAGCACTCAGAAGACCTGGTAGATTTGATAGAGAAATCGAAATAGGAGTTCCTGATAGACAAGGGCGTCATGAAATTTTAATGATTCACACAAGAGGTATGCCTTTGGCAGATGATGTTGATATAGCAAAATTAGCTGACGTAACTCATGGCTATGTTGGAGCGGATCTAGCAGCACTTTGTAGAGAGGCTGCTATGAAAGCATTAAGAAGATATCTTCCTAAAATAAACCTTGAGGAAGAAACTATACCATCCGAAGTATTAGAACAAATAAAAGTAAATATGAATGACTTTATGGCTGCATTAAAAGAGATAACACCTTCTGCGATAAGAGAGGTTACAATTGAAATCCCAAGAACAAAATGGTCTGATGTGGGTGGATTAAAGGAGGTAAAACAATTATTAATAGAAGCTGTAGAATGGCCGTTTAAATATCCAGAGCGCTTTGAACGGATGGGAATTACTCCACCAAAAGGAATATTGCTTTATGGGCCACCTGGTTGTGGTAAAACTATGCTTGCGAGAGCAATTGCCACGGAGAGCGAAATAAACTTTATTAGTGTTAAAGGTCCTGAGTTGCTTAGTAAATGGGTAGGAGAAAGCGAAAAAGCAATTCGTGAGGTATTTAGAAAGGCAAGAATGGCAGCTCCTGCTATAATTTTCTTTGATGAGATAGATGCTGTAGCACCTAGACGTGGTTTAGGATATGGGGATAGTGGAGTTACCGAAAGAGTAATAAGTCAGCTTCTTACAGAAATGGATGGAATTGCAAATATGCGTGATGTAATCGCTATTGCTGCAACAAACAGGCCCGATATGCTTGATCCGGCGTTACTTAGACCCGGCAGATTTGATAGAATAATTTATGTACCACCTCCTGATAAAGAGGCTAGGCTTGAGATTCTTACGATCTATACGTCTAAAATGCCTTTGGCAGATGATGTTGATTTAGAAGAATTAGCAAGAATAACAGAAGGTTTTGCTGGGTCAGATTTGGCAGCTCTGGCAAGAGAGGCTGCTATGAATGCGCTTAGAGAAGATGTCAATGCAAAACTTGTTTATAAAAGGCATTTTGATAAAGCTTTAGAGCATATTCACCCATCTTTGACTCCTGAAATGATAAGATGGTATGAAAATATAAATAAAGCATTTAGAAGAAGTCAAGTTAGTGTATTTCCATCACCAGTGACATGAGGGATATAATATGTCATCAAAAGATTGGCCATCCTTACCTTTAACTGTTGTAATCCTTGATATATTGGAGAAACATAAAGGAATAATATTAGATAATGAGTTAATGAGCATTTTAGAGAGAGTATATGGTGATGTATCCCCCAATGAATTAAACAAAGCTCTACTTAAATTAGAAATAGATGGCTTAATTCATGTATCGTATATAACTAAAACTAGGAGAAAAATCGAGATTCTAAAACCTGGGCAAGGCTATATGGGTGTTGGTGAAGATTAATATAGTACAGTTTTTGACTTTATTATTTCTATTTGGAAAATACTTTATACGTGATAATAATGGATCCTGAGATTAAGGTTTTGAGTATTATAGCAGACTTTTCTGATGGGGGTATACATCAAAGAGAGTTGTATAAACGATCAAAGCTAAATATTAAGTTATTTTTAAGCTGTGTAGAGAATCTTATAAATAAAAATTTTATTAAGGAGATAAAAAGGGGCGGTTATACATTTTATTTTATTACCGACAAGGGGAGAGAAGCTCTTAAAAAATATAAAAACGACAAAGAAAAGTAAATCTTTATCTTTTTAGCACTTCACTAAGAATACTAGGGATCTGGCTAGGTAAAGTTGCCACCTTAACGCCGACTTTTTTAAATGCTTCTATTTTACTTTGGGCGGTTCCACTACGACCACTAATTATTGCACCAGCATGTCCCATTCGTTTTCCAGGAGGTGCTGTTTGCCCTGCAATATAAGCCACAACAGGCTTTTTGATGTTTTTCTTAATATAACTAGCAGCTCTTTCTTCAGAGTCTCCGCCAATTTCACCAATAAGAACTATAGCTTCTGTTTCTGGATCATTTTCAAATTTATTAAGTACGTCAATAAAATCGAGTCCTGTTATAGGATCGCCACCTATTCCAATAGATGTAGATTGCCCAAATCCATTTTGTGTTAGTATATCAGCAATTTCATAAGTAAGTGTGCCGCTTCTCGATACAATTCCAATATTTCCTTTTTTGAAAATATGTCCTGGCATTATTCCGACTAGGCTTTGCTCAGGAGCAATTATTCCAGGCGTATTTGGTCCAATGATAGATATTCCTTTTAGCCGTGCTAAGCGAACAAAAAGCATAGCATCATGTATGGGGATATGCTCGGTTATGACTACAATAGGATTTAAATTAGCATCTATGGCTTCTAAGACGGCATCAATTGCATATTTAGCTGGGACAAAAATTATAGATGCTGTAGCATTCGTATCTTCAACAGCATCTTTAACTGTATTATAAACTGGAATTCCATGTACCTCTTGTCCTCTCTTACCTGGTGTCACGCCAGCAACAACTTTTGTTCCATACTCAATCATTCGCTTGGTATGGAAAGTACCTTGCCGTCCAGTAATTCCTTGCACAATAACTTTTGTATTTGAATCTATAAAAATTGCCATTATAATTCCTCCCTAACGAGCTCAACCACTTTTCTAGCAGCTTCTTCCATATTATCAAAAGCATGAATACCATAATTGTTAAGAATCTCTCTTCCCTCTCTTTCATTCGTACCAATCAACCTAATTACAATGGGTTTTTTTATTTTAAATTCTTCAAGAGCCGATATTATTCCTCTTGCCATTTCGTCACACCTTGTAATGCCACCTAGAATATTGATGAAAATTGCTTTTACGTTTGGATGCGAACTGATAATTTCTAGAGCTTTTCTCATTCTTTCAGCACTAGCTCCACCGCCAACATCTAAAAAATTAGCAGGAGAGCCACCAAAATATTTAACGACATCCATTGTAGCCATTACTAAACCTGCACCATTTCCAATAATACCAATGTTTCCATCAAGCTCTACATAAGACATATTAGCTTTCATTGCAGCTATCTCTCTCTCATTATATTCACCTCTTTCACTCTCCATAAGCTTCGAGAATCTTAATTGTCTGAATAACGCATTGTCATCAATTATAATCTTTGCATCCACGGCAATTACATTTCCGTTTTTAGTGACCACCAATGGATTTATTTCAACAAGTTCAGCATCGTATTTTTTGAAAATTTTCCACAGGATATCTAATATGTTTGTAATTTGTTTTTTTACATTTTGTGTTAAGTTTATGTGATCAGTAATCATAAGCTTATGATAGTTTTTTATACCAATTAATGGATCAATGTAGCATTTAATGATTTTATTTGGATATCTTTCTGCAATCTCCTCTATATCTATGCCTCCCATGTCACTAAATAGTATTACAGGACTTCGTGAAGAGCGATCCACTGTAATACTTAGGTATAATTCCTTTTCTATATCTATTTTCTCTTCAATAAGAATAGTATTTACACTCTCTCCTTTTATTTTCGTAGAAAACATCTCACTTACTATTTTCCTTAATTCATATTCATCGTTAGCTACTTTTATACCTCCTGCCTTTCCACGGCCGCCTACAAGTACTTGCGCCTTGAGAACAAGAGGGAATTTGATTTTCTTAACAGCATCAAGCGCTTGTTCTATGGATTTCACCAAAACTCCTTGAGGTACCAAAACACCTTCTTCAATGAATAATTGTTTTGCCTCGTATTCATAAAGTTTCATTTAAAGTCCTCCAAAATGCATCTTAAAAAATGTTATA
>JAGGXT010000232.1 GCA_021162905.1 Candidatus Odinarchaeota archaeon
AGGAGAAGTTCAACAGCAGTACGATGATGAAATTCGTCTATCGGCTCAAAAGGCGAGCTGGAAAGGGAAGAGTGTACTTGATTCTGGACAACGCTGGACCGCATAAAGCTAAGAGGGTGGTATATTTATCGAAACGTAAGGGAGTTCATCTGGAGTATCTTCCGCCGTATTCTCCGCAATTGAATCCGGTGGAGGAGATATGGAGGCAGTTGAAGGGATACCTATCGAACAGGTTATTTACGGATATCAATATCCTGAAACGTGAGATAATAAAATTTTTCAAGAGGAGACGATACAAGTTCGAGATACAAATAGGACATTATTTTTCTTAATTACTACGAGCATGTGGATTTGACGTCTATTATCCGGGGAGGCGAGATTCGTTTGAGGCGCTGCTGGAATGGCTATCGATGTTCGCTCTCTACTATAATCATGCTTGTTATCATATGACACTTGGTAGACCACCTGTACCCTTAGGGGGCGGTGACGAATATGAGAGATGGATTTTCGCAGTTAATGCGGCGCTCATCTTATCTTAACAGCACCAGTTTGACTATAGAAAAGTAGATATATAAAAAGGACTACTAACAATACCTATACAAAGGGTAATCGCGGTGAAAACATGAATGAAACTCTATTTGTAAATAAATATTTAGAAAGAGCGAGTTTACAGATATCTGAGTTCTTTAGAAAAAGAATTTTAATGAAGGGACAAGAAATTGCAAAAAAGTCTCAAGGTATTGAAGGAGTCTCTCCCTCCTTTTTGGTATTATATTCTATATCAATGGCCTTGAAAGAGACTAGAGATATGATATTAAATTCGCTTGATATTGAGGAAAGAATCTTATTTTTAAACCTTGAGAAGATGTTTGAAACACTCGAGAAGTGATAATACTCAAAAGTTAAAAGTGGAGGCTTAAAGAGCGTGGGAGTAGGTGAAAGAGAGATTATACTTTGTACGGGCCCCCTCTTAATGGACGAGACGAATATATAAAAAAATCACTAAAAAGTGTAGAGAAAAACCAATTTGAGTATTATCATGTCTTTGAATACATTAAAAAGGTGGCTTCAAAGAGAGGATATATTATAGATAGAAAAACAGTGCTAGAATTTGCCATCCGAAATAAAGAATTAATAAGTGAGTTTCAGCGAGCTGCATTTGAATTAATAGTAAAGAAGATAATCCAGAGTGACAAAAAGACCCACATAGTAAGCACCCCATCTCTTTTTAGATGGAATGGTGAACAAGTTGAAGGTTTTGATGATGACATAATAAAGATGCTAAATCCTAAAAAGATATTAATAATAATTGACAATGTTTTAAATGTTCGTCAAAGGATAATTAATGATCCCGACTGGTTTCCTCGTTTTGATAGAGATGAAAACAAAGTACGTATAACTAAGTTAGCAGAGTGGCGAGAAGAAGCCATAAGATACATCGAAAATATAATTACAAAATTATCAAAAAATATTGAATCGTTTAGTTTGGAGTATATTTTACAATTCTCAAGAAATCATCCTTCAGAAACATTCATTGATATTCTCTTTAACGATTCAAGAAAGAAACGAGTATACTTAAGTTATCCTATGACTGGCTTTGAATCAAAAAAGGATGTCTTTAAAAGAACCCGAAATTTTGCTCGAGCGCTAAGTAGATACTTTATAGTTTTAGATCCTGGAACTATTGATGATTGGCGAATTGTAAATGAGTACGATAACCAAATCGAAAAGAATAGTAATGCCCAAGTTATAAAAATAGACTTCCATGATCCTAAACAAGGCGAAAATCAGATAGTATTAAATAGGGATGATATAGAAAATGCAACAAATATTCTAAGAAAACAAATTGTTAAGCGTGATTTTAATATGGTATTTAATAGTCATGCAATTGTTGTTTATCATCACTCACCGAATGTGTCTGCGGGTGTTATGAGTGAAATAGCGTATGCATATAGATGGGGTAAGCCTATTTATATCTATTATCCATTTTCGAAAAGGCCAAGTCCATTTATCGAGTACTTTGCTCAGAATAATCCATCTCACATCTCTTTGTTTAAAGATGAGAAAGAACTTTTAAATATCTTGATTAAAGATTATAAACACTGGGAGGCATTTTCTGGAATGCCAATTCATCTTCTAACTCCTTAACACCAACTCTGGAACTTATTACTATGGACTAGCTCTGTTTTCTTTCGTCCATCAGGCAGGTAAACCAGCAACTCTGCACTTAACTACTATTCTTTGTTTCATATCTATCTTATGAAGAGACTCATCTTTAAGAATGCTCTTCAGAACTAGTTTCATACAATGTATCTCAGCCGAATAGATAATGAATATTAGCTTAAGTCTTTTGAGTAACTTAATCACGCTGATCGAATAAAATCCACGGTCCATATAGATGATTTTAATCTTTAGAGACTTAATAGCTCGAGAGGCTTTGTTACACTGTCCAGCTGAGGAAATACGGTTATTGAAATTGCTACCTTATATGCCGCAATCAATATCACGATATAATGAAACATACATTTATTTTGTAATGTAATGTGTATGGATTTAAATAAGCTCGTAGAACCGATGGTCTATCAAGTTAACTATAAATGAAATTTTTTAATAAGCTTTCTTAGATGCGCGATTATATTTTTGATATACTATATCCATTTCGGCGTCATTAAATCTGAGTCTAGAGAGATTATACTGTAAGATATCATTATTAATGTTGGTGGTTTAGGGGGCATTGCTTTTTGAATCGAAATGTTTTCCACTGCTGCGTGGATCATCGTTTTTCGGACTATTTTCGTGGCATCTTTTTTGCATTGAAAGAAAGTTTGAACGGTTCCCTAATAAAGGTCTAATTGTTCTGATTTTTATTTCATAATCTTCTTTATTTTTATTCAGCTTATCTACTATTTCATTTATACATTTTCTTTGTTTATCTAATATATTGTAT
>JAGGXT010000181.1 GCA_021162905.1 Candidatus Odinarchaeota archaeon
AAGTTATCTACTCAGGTAATAAACTCAGAAATATGATGATCATTAATAATGCATCAAAATACAATTCGATACATAGGCATAATTGCTTCTCTCCGTTTTGCTTGCAGATTGTGGATTACCTTTATAATGTAATAATTCTTTTATATTCTAAAAGAGAGGCCTCGGTGTTTGACATGAAAGAGATTCGACTAATCGGATTGACATCAATTCCAATAGTTAAGCCAGGAGATGATATTGCTCAACTAATATTTAACGCTCTGAATAATGAAAATGTCCCTCTTGATGACGGTGATATTATAGTTATCGCCCAAACAATTGTTTCAAGAGCCGAAGGAAGAATAGTTAATTTAAATGAAATAACACCATCAAAATTCGCTGAAATTATTGCTAGTACATATAATAAAGATCCTCGGCATGTTGAAATAATATTGCGTGAAAGCAAATCTATAGTCAGGATGGGTAATGGTCATATAATCACTGAAACTCATCATGGATTTGTTATGGCAAATAGTGGTGTTGATAGAAGCAATGTTCCTGGGGATGATACAGTCTCGCTTTTGCCTATAGACCCTGATAAATCAGCTAGAATGATAAGAAGCAAATTGAAAAAACTGACTGGTAAAGAAGTTGCTGTTATAATAATAGATTCTATGGGGCGTCCTCTTCGAAATGGAATAATTTCGGGTGCCATTGGCGTGTCGGGGATAAAACCTCTTAAAGATATCCGTGGAGAGAAAGATCTCTTTGGGTACGTTATGAAAACCACTGTAATTGCTTTAGCTGATGAATTAGCATGCGCTGCTGCATTGGTGATGGGTGAAACTAATGAAGGAATACCTGTAGTTATTATAAAAGGCGTCAATTATGAGAAGGGTGAATATAGTGCAAAAGAATTAATAATGCCAATTCAAAAAGATTTATTTAGGTAATTAATTTCTCATTATTTCTAACTCAACTTTGCTAATACTACAAACAATAAGACTTGAAAGAATGGTGATTTTATGAGGGTTGCAATAATAACTGAAGGAACGTACCCCACAACCTTGGGAGGGGTTTCTTATTGGGTACATAATTTGATAGATGGCATGCCAGATATAGAATTTGTTGTCGTTGCAATAGTACCGACTAAAGAACCCACTATTCGATTTGCAAAACCACCAAATTTAAAAGAAATAATATTCGTACCAGTACCTCATAAACTTGAAGAATTTAGCGATATTGAAAAAACAGACCTTGTTGACGAAATGGTAGAGGAGATTATTCAGTTTCATAAAAATATAAAGAATTTTAAGTTTGTAGAAGCTTATAAAAATCTTAAAAAAGTGTATCCTATTTTTTTAGACAATCCTATGAAAATATGGCGTCACAAACTTCTTTGGAAATTTCTTGAAGAATACTATAAGAAAATAAATCCCAAAACTGCTTTTTTCAAATGGCTAGTATCTTGGAAAAATACACACGCCCCCCTGTTATCACTACTAGCTACAAAAATGCCTGAGGCTGACGTTTATCATGCAACAAACTCTGGTTATCCCGGACTAGCGGCTCTTTTAGGTAAAATTTTATACGGCGGTCGTACACTTGTAACAGATCATGGTCTTTTTATTCGTGAGTTAAGAATTCGTATTGAGTCCTCTCTTTTAGATAAGATAGAGAAATTATTATGGATTCGCACTGGTGTTAGTATAAGCATAATGAACTACCATTTATTTGATTTAGTAACCACAGTTTGTGAATTCAACAAGAGATGGGTAATCGAAAACGTTGGAATACCCGCTAAGAAAATCAAAGTAGTTTATAATGGGATAGATACCGACTATTTCCGCCCCCTCTTAGTCCCTCGTGATCCCTATTTGGTAGGAACTATAGCTCGTGTCTATGATATAAAAAATATAAAAGATTTTATAAAAGCTGCAAAATACGTTGTAAAACGTGTCCCAGAAGCAAAGTTCGTTGTAATAGGTCCTGTAGATGATCCTGTATACTGGGACGAGTGTAACAGATTAGTTGAAATGCTTGACTTGAAGGAAAAATTCCAGTTCATAGGTCCGACAACTAATACTTTATTCTGGTATAATTCGATATCAGTCTTCGTGCTATCAAGCGCTAGCGAAGGTTTTCCGCTGAGTACTATAGAAGCCATGGCATGCGGGACTCCTGTAATTGTAACAGATGTTGGTGGTGCAGGTGAAGCTGTTGGCAAATGTGGATTTGTAGTTCCTCCGTACAATCCTAGAAAGTTAGGAGAAAAAATTGTATGGCTTTTAACACATCAAAAGGAAAGAGAACAAATGGGTTTGTGTGCTAGAGAAAGAGCTGTTAAATATTTCTCACAAAAGAAATTTATCAGAGAATTTAAGAAGATATATACAACCTTGGCTCGTAAAGAGAGAGTTTTGGCATGACATTAACAATTTTCACTGTTGGGCATTCAAACAGATCCTTTGAAGAACTGATTCGAATATTAAAAAAGTACAATATAGAAACTATAGTTGATGTTAGGAGTTTTCCAACAAGCAAGAAATATCCATGGTTTAATAGAGAATCCTTAGAGATTGAACTTCCCAAGTTTAAAATTAAGTACATATGGCTCAAGGATCTTGGAGGGTATCGCAGGGGTGGATATGAAAAGTATCAAGAGAGTGAACAATATAAAATAGCGTTAGATGATTTGATCAGCTTAGCTAAAGAGTCGCGAGTCGCAATAATGTGTGCCGAAAAGCTTTGGTTTAAATGTCATAGACGGTTTATTTCAAACGATTTAGTAAGAAGAGGAATCGAAGTAATTCATATTATTGATCTTAAACGAACACAAAAACACAAACTGAAGGAGCAAGTTTAACTGTCATGTATTATTGTTCATAGCTGAAACTTAGTTTTTTAACAGAAATAAATTTTATAATTCCATAAGTTCTCATAAATATCTAGCCTACTAAACATAAATATCGTGAGCGTGTGATCTATGAGAATTGGAATTATTGGTGGTACAGGCGATCTTGGAAGAGGTCTTTCTTTAAGATGGGCAAAAAATCATACTATATTTATAGGGTCCAGATTTAAAGAAAAAGCTGAGCGAATAGCTGATGAATATAATAAAATTGCAAAAGATTACTATAAAATGGATGTTGAAATAGTTGGTCTTGAAAATAAGAAGGCCGTAGAAAAATCAGAGCTTGTCGTTCTTTCAATACCTGCAGAATTCATAAAAACAATAGTTGAATCTTTTAAAGCTGAGCTTTCAGGAAAGATTATAATATCTCCCATAGTTCCTATGAGGAAGGAAGGCAATAACTTTATTTATATGCCACCCCCTGAAGGAAGCGCAGCTCTCCTGTTAAGGAAAATAGTTCCTGGAACAACGAAAATTGTTGCAGCGTTTCATAATCTATCTGCTATCAAATTAGCAGAACTGGGACGTAAGCTAGATTATGATGTAGTGATGTGCGGCGATACTGAAGCAAAATCTGTAGTATCCGAGCTTATCAAAGAAATAGAAAACCTTAGACCATTAGATGGAGGGCCATTAGAAAATGCTTATCTTGTTGAATCCTTGACCCCGCTTTTGCTTAATGTTGCAATTAGAAACAAGCTTAAACTGCCATCAATAAAGTTTGTACTCTAAATAATTTATTATATCTCCTCTATAGTTACTTTTGTACTAAATGTTTCCTTTGGTACTTTCCAGTACTGTCTATTTTCATCCCAGTACGGTGCCAAGATCGTTATTGGTCTCCTTCCTATATTTACATATCTTGGTATTAATTTATATGCAGCTACGTTATCTCTTAAAATAGCATCTAAATGGTATGCTATTGTTGCTAATTTTGTTGAGGGAATTTCAATAAAACTTATGATACCATCTGTTGTTTTTGCTAAATAGTACAACGGATAAGAATTAGAGAAATATCGAATGAATACCTCCATATCATCCTCACTATCTTTAAATGGTTCAATATAAACCATCAAAGAACCATCTAACATTATATTATTTACACGAACGACAGGATAATAGTACTTTCTATATTTTTTCTTAATTCTACATATGGTTGCTTCGCTGACATTCAGATTGAAGTTCCTTTTTATAATTTCCTTTAGTTGCCTGATAGGTGCTCTAATATCAAATGTTGATAATGTGTATACAATGAATTCCTTCTTTGTGAAAAATCTCTTTTCAAACGAATATTTAAGAAACTCAGGTCGTTGTAAAAACTCGTAATGATCTTTCATGAAAGAGTATGAAGAAACTATATCTTTGTGAACATCTAGATTCCAATCCCTCCCCTCAAATAGGAAGAAATTCATCCCGTAAGTGATTTCTCTTATTTCTTGCAGTTCATAATCAGTTATTAATCTGAATCTAAAAAGATTAACAATCCACCGCTTAAATCTTTCAATAACAGATACTTGATTAGGTATAGCAAAAGTCACCCATCCATCTATTTTTCTCTCATACACTGCAAATGTATCAAGATTTATTGTTAGGGTAAATGGTGTCCAAAGAACATTCTTTACAAAAGAAACAGCCTCCCTAGGAATTGTTAAAAAAAGCACAAAGTGTCTTAACTTAAATATTGTAGGGTCTATTAGTGAATAGAATCTTAATCTATACTTATTTGATAACCTATTGACATATGCTCTAGCAGTTCTGTAGTTCACCCCAAGATACTTTGCCAAATCTCTTGATTTAGCAGTCGGATTATTAACAATGAACTCTAATGTCTCTAAATCTCTTTTAGTTATCTTCTCTTGAGCGATAAAAATGGTTGAAAGAAATCTCTTAATCATTTCTTTATTTGTTATTCTATATTTTTCAATTATTCTAAGCCTACTTTCTACCATCATCTTAAGGTTATCATCATTAGGAAGGCTAAAACCAGAAGGAGTTTGAGCTTTAAGCAAAATCTTTTTAGGTTCGTTATTCAAATATGCGTTTAATGCTTGGTATATCTCAATAATTTCATCGTCATCAATTGGTGGTTTATAGAATTTTTTTCTCATATCAAACCACTATTATATTCCAATTAAAAAAATGTACTATGTATATTGAAATAATATCAATAACTTACATTTAAATTTTTACACTTTTTTTCATATATAGTAAGAAAAAATCAACTAAAATCAGGTTAAATTAAAAAATAAGGATTATTACTAATTATTATTTATTTTTCAGAAAAAAGTCATCTTATTTTCCAAAAATAAGATAGAATAGTAATTATTTGCTCCATTTTGAAATACTATTTAAATA
>JAGGXT010000335.1 GCA_021162905.1 Candidatus Odinarchaeota archaeon
GAAGAAGTTAAAGGATATTGTATTAATAAAAGATATTTCAGAGTATACATACTTTGCTAATTTACTTGGTAGAGTGTCATCCGAACCAGCAATAAAAATATTTTCTGTAATTGACGGAACAATGGGTAAGAGAATAAGTTTTACATTATCTGATAGGACTGGCTGTATAAAGGTTAGTGGATGGAACGAGAATATTGAAAATCTGCTTTCAATTCTTAAATATAATAACTTAATTGAGATAAGTAAATGTAAAATAATAAGAAATAAGCAAGGTGAATTTGAGGCGAGAATAGGTAATAATTCTTTAATTAAGATAACTGAGAACATTGATTTCCCTAGCGCTGACGAACTACCAAAAATTAATTCATTAAAGAGAATTGAGTTTACTCAAATATCTAATATTAATAGTAGTATGAACTATGTAGCAGTTAAGGGAATAATTGTGAAAATTATAAATAAGCAACTCTACTATAACGCCTGTCCTGTTTGTTATTTAAAAGTAGAATACATTTCAAGAAAATGGATTTGTAAATCATGTGGGGAAATAAGCAAGCCTATTAGAAGGTATATAATAACATTTATTATCGATGATGGAACAGATACTATTAGAGTTACTCTCATGGGAGATGCCCTTAAAGAGTTTTTAAAGACGCAATTTGGTGAAAAAGTTGATTTGGATAATATAACATATGATACTTTAAATGATACCTTAATTGGTTTACTTGTTGGAATTACGGGAAAAGTAAAATATAATGATTTTATAGAGTCTTTTGAAATTATAGCAAACCAAATATTCATAGTTGACATATTAGAAGAAGTAAATGATTTTATAAAGAGAAAAGCTTTATCATCAAATGAGAGTTAGAGTGTACAAAAATGAAGGTGATTTAAAGTGGGAAGAAGAAGAAAAGGGCGAAAAATTGAAAAGCGTGTAAAGCCAAAATTACCAGATGTCTTTGAATGCCCTAACTGTGGTCATAAGAGTATATATATAAAAATAGATAGGAAAAATAATGTAGCTTATTTAAGTTGTGGTTACTGTAAAATTAGTTATTCAACAAAGATTAATCAATTAATGGAAAATGTTGATGTATATGGAGATTTTTTGGACAAATTTTATGCTGGAGAAATAGAAATACCTGAAGAAAAGGAAGAATAATTACTTTATCCCTTAACGACACCGATTGGCCTTAGCTTAACTACCAGTTTTCCTATACCTACCTCATGACTCACTTTTACTACTCTATCCACATCTTTATATGCTTCGGGTGCTTCTTCACTGACTACGCGGAGAGTTGCTGCTCTTACTAAAATACCTTGTGACCTTAATTTTTCTATTACACTACTACCCCAAAATTGTTTTTTCGCTTTCATTCTACTAAGTAAACGACCTGCTCCATGCGCTGTACTTCCAAAACTTAATTCCATACTTTTAGGTGTACCAACTAATACGTAGGATGATGTCCCCATAGATCCAGGGATTAAAACTGGTTGACCAGTTTTTTGATATTTCTGAGGTATTGCTGGATGCCCAGGTGGAAAGGCTCGAGTAGCACCTTTTCTGTGAACCACTACCTTCTTTGTTGTGCCATTTACTTTATGTTCTTCTATTTTTGCAATGTTGTGAGCCACGTCATAGATCAAGTGCATATCTAAATCTTCTGCACTTGTTTTAAACACCTCCTCAAATGCTTTTCTTGTAGAATTAAGTATAAGTTGCCTATTTGCCCATGCAAAGTTTGCAGCAGAAGCCATTGCTGCTAAATAATCCATAGCCTCTTTACTTTTTAGAGGCGCGTACGCCAACTCCGGGTCAGGAAACCTTAAATTATATTTAGCTCTGGCAGAAACTAATATCTTTAGATAATCGGAGCATATTTGATGACCATAACCACGACTTCCAGTATGAATCATGACAGTTATTTGTCCTTCCTGTACAATACCAAGAGCTTTAGCAACTTCTGGATTATATATCTTCTCAACATATTGAATTTCAAGAAAATGATTACCGCTTCCTAAAGTACCAAGTTGCTCTCTTCCACGTTGTTTGGCTCTATTTGAAACTTTTGATGGATCAGCAATCTTTAATTGTCCATTTTCTTCACATGAATCTATATCATCTCTCCAACCATAGCCTCTATCGATAGCCCATTTTGCACCATATATTGCGACTTCATCTAGTTCGGAAACGCTAATTCTATACGCACCACTACTACCCACACCAGATGGAACTCTTCTGAAGAGAGTATCAAGTAATTCTTTCATCTTAGGAATTACATCTTCTTTCATGAGGTTTGTTCTTACGAGACGAACACCACAATTTATATCATACCCTACTCCACCAGGGCTAACGATGCCATCTTCGTAATCGAAGGCTGCAACTCCACCTATTGGAAACCCATAACCTTGGTGACCGTCTGGCATGACAATTGATGCTTTATAAATACCAGGAAGTTGCGCTACATGAACACTCTGTTCTAAAGTTAAATCACTTTTCATTTTTTCTAAGAGAATTTCGTCAGCAAAGATAATAGCGGGCACTCTCATTTCCCTTTTATAACTAGTAGGAATTTCCCAAATATACTTATCAATTCTTTTTAATGGAATATTAACCATGATAATACCACCATGATATTTTCTGAAAGTATTAATATGGTAAAGGATATATACTTTTTTGGTGTAATACACCAAAGGTGATTATGATTGGAGATTATTATCAGAAGAAAAATTCTTCCCGATGAAATTAAGAGGAAAATTGACTTCTTAATAACAGCAACAAAAAAAGAAACCGAGCCAAAGAAAAAATGGAGACTAGAAATGAAACTCAATAGATTACTAATCGCATATAATGAATATCAAGAAGAGGGAGAACTATTTATCGACATAAAGGAATTTAAGAATTTAGATAGAGAGATACTAACAAAACTCTTCACGCATAAAAGACTCGAGTTAATAGAGATCCTTTCGAAAGGGGATTTTCAGTCAATTACACAACTTGCGAAAACAACAGGTAGAGATATAAAAAATATTTATTATGATTTAAAAATCTTAGAGAGAATGGGCTTAGTGAAAATTATAAAGAATGGAAAAAAAAGAGCTGTAGAGCTATTAGTAGATGAAATAACAGTTCGATTTAGGTAAAAGTAGCGCCGGGGGCGGGATTTGAACCCGCGAACCCTTGCGGGCACGAGATCTCAAGTCTCGCGCCTTCGTCCACTCGGCCACCCCGGCAATATGTTCAAGTTAAAATGAAAACAAAGAGGGATTTAAATGATTCGGAAAAATTCAGGATTTAAATATTTAGAACATACAGCTGATGTATACATTGAGGCATGGGGTCCCACTCTAGAAGAAGTCTTTAAACAATGCGCACTTGCAATGTATGATATTATGACTGATATTAATACTTTTAGCAGAAAAATATCAAGAACAATAAAAGTTGAAGGTGAGGGGTTAAAATTACTTTTATATGAATGGCTTGAAGAGTTGCTTTTTATATTTGGTACTGAGTATTTAATATTTCCAGAAATCGAGATAAAATCCATAACAAGGAAAGATAGAAAGTACATACTTCACGCTGAGTGTAAAGGAGAAAAATTTAACTTAAGTAAACATCCTCCCAAAACGGAAGTAAAGGCAGTAACACTTAACATGATGGAAATTAAAAAGGAAAAAGACACATACATAGCGAGAGTTGTATTTGATATATAAGTTAAGTAATTATTAGGCTTAACTACTTAAATTAAGAGTAAAAACATTGTAAAGATTACGCAATTTCTATTGTTATATACACATCATCAGGTACTTTAATTCTCATTATTTGTCTCATAGCCCTATCATCAGCTGCTATGTCAATTAGTCTTTTATGTATTCTTAATTCAAATTTGTCCCAAGTTGCTGTTCCTTCACCACAGGGGGACTTCCGAACTGGGATTTTTATTCTCTTCGTTGGTAAAGGTATGGGTCCAGAGATTTTCACACCTGTCTTTTTTGCAATTTCAACAATATCTTGGGTCACTCGTTCTAATTTTTTTGGATCTGGGCTGGATAATCGAATTCTTGCTCTTTGCGGCATTCAGATCACCTTAGTATATTGTATAAGAAAAAAAAGATTAAGTTTTTTACTTTTGAACAGTTTGAGTTATGTCTGTTATTACACCTACAGCTACTGTTCGGCCCATGTCACGAATTGCAAATCTTCCTAGTCTAGAAATATCTCTATATCGTTCAACTACTATAGGCTCGATAGGTGAAAGACGTACTAAAGCAACATCTCCAGGAAGTAGAATCTTTGGATTATCCTCTTGTGTTGGCCTAACTTTTTTAATGAGCTCAACAAATCTAACTGCAGTTTGCGCAGTATGAATGTGCATTACTGGTGTATAACCTTGTACTATGCCGCTACCTTTACGTTTACCAGGCCAGTGAATTACTTGTATCTGAGCAATAAATTCAGTAACCACAGGAGGTTTACTATCTGGATGTGATGCAACATCTCCTCGTTTAAGGTCCTTCTTAGAAACTCCTCTGACATTAAAACCTATGTTATCTCCAGGTTCGGCTTGAGGAATTGGTTCATGATGCATTTCAATACTTTTTACTTCACCGCCTACTCCTGGTGGTAGAAATACTACTGTATCACCAACCTTTAGAATGCCAGTTTCAACACGCCCTACTGGAACTGTACCAACGCCAGTGATCGTATAAACATTTTCTATAGGAATTCTTAATGGTTTGTCTATTGGTTTTGGTGGTACTTCAAATAAGTCTAGCGCTTCAAGTAATGTTGGACCGTCATACCAAGGCATATTCTCGCTCTTTTTAACCAAATTATCCCCTTTAAGTCCACTAATTGGGATAAATGGTATTTTCTCAACTTTATAACCTACTTTCTTCAATAGCTCCATGACTCCATTTTTAACTTCCTCGAAACGTTCTTTACTGTAAGGCGGTTGCGTTGCATCCATTTTATTGATAGCAACAACTAATTGATTTACTCCAAGAACAAAAGCTAAGTATGCATGTTCTCTTGTTTGACCTAGTGGACCTATACCTGCTTCATACTCTCCCTTTCTTGCACTTACTACTAATATTGCTGCATCAGCTTGAGAAGTCCCAGTAATCATGTTTTTAATAAAGTCGGCATGTCCGGGAGCATCTATTATTGTGAAATAGTACTTTTGAGTTTCAAATTTTTGGAAAGCAAGATCGATGGTCAGTCCTCTAACTCTCTCCTCTTTTAATCGATCTAAGACATATGCAAATTTAAAGGATACATCCTTTTTCTCAGCTGCTTCTTTTTCTAATTCACGAATTTTTCTTTCATCTATAGCACCAACTAGGTATAAGAAATGACCCATAGTAGTACTTTTACCGTGGTCCACGTGACCTATAATAACAAGATTTAGATGTGGTTTTTCTTTTGGCATGATTAATATCCCTCATTGCTGTTTTTAATTTAGCGATATTTTAAAAGGTTTTATAAATGTTTTTCTTGTTTTTCATTATTGAATATATCGCTACTTATTTAAATTTGTTGATATAATAAACCTTATACCA
>JAGGXT010000344.1 GCA_021162905.1 Candidatus Odinarchaeota archaeon
AAGAAAAGCTTTTAAGCAAGTCAAAAATATTTTAATACAAACCTCAGTGTAATAAAACTATATTATTAGTGTTAACAAATTGTAAAATTATTAAAATAACTTTAGCTGGAAGTGTGGTCCATGGGTATTGTTATTAAAAACCTGCGATATAAATATCCTCGCGGTAAGAAAGACGCCTTAAATGGGATAAACTTGGAAATAAAAGAGGGCGAATTTGTTGCAATAATGGGCCCTAACGGTGCTGGGAAAACAACACTTCTTCTAACGCTAAATGGTATAATTCCTCATTCAATTGGAGGCTCTATGAGAGGCCACGTTTACATTGATGATATGGATACTGCGAAGCATAGAATTTTTGAACTTGCTACAAAAGTTGGTATGGTAATGCAGAACCCAGAAACACAAATATTTATGCCGAATGTAGAAGCCGAACTTGCTTTTGGTCCTGAAAACCTAATGGTTCCACCAGATGAAATTGGAAGGCGAATAAAATGGGCTCTTAGTATAACTAGACTTGAGGGTTTAGAAGAGCGATCTCCAATGCAGCTCTCTGGTGGTCAGAAACAAGTTGTTGCCGTTGCTGCATCATTAACTATGATGCCTAAATATCTAGTTCTTGATGAGCCGACATCGCAATTAGACCCATACGGTACAGATATGGTATTTAAGACGGTAAAACAGTTAAATGAGGAACAAGAAATTACAGTAATCATGGCTAGTCATAAGAGTGAACTTATTGCGGAGTATGCACATAGAGTTATATTATTGAATGAGGGACAAATAGTATTCGATGGAACACCTGAGGAGGCATTTATGGAACAAAAACTTCTGAAAGAGATAAAGGTAAAAATACCTCAAATTACAGACCTTGCGTATCGTCTTAAATACGATTTAAAGGTAATGGATGAAAGTGAAAAGTCCTTCGTAAAACTAAGTGATGCAGTTAATTGGCTTAAAAAAGCTGTCAACGAGAAGCGAATAGCTTTCGAATCATCCAATTTAGATGAAATTCGAGAAAATGAGTTTCTGAAAACTGAAGGTGAAATTGCAATAGATGTCCAAAATGTTCGTTTTGTTTACCCAACTGGAGTCGAGGCATTAAAGGGTATAAACTTAAAGATAAGAGTGGGTGAGTTCATTGCAATAGTTGGACAAAATGGTGCTGGAAAAACAACATTGGTCAAGAATATTACTGGAGTTCTTAGACCAACTCAAGGTAAAATCTTGCTACATGGCAAAGATATTGCAGAGTTAAGTGTCGCGGAAATTGCTAGAACAATAGGAATGGTTCTGCAAAACCCAGACCATCAGCTATTTGCTAATTCGGTGAAGGATGAAATAATGTTTGGTCCGCGGAACCTAGGATTATCTGAAGAGGAGATTGAAAAAAGAGTAAAAGACGCTATGAAACTTGTAGAATTGCCTGAAGAGTATCTTGAGTATCACCCCTTAGCATTGAGCTGGGGTGATAGACAAAAAGTCGCAATAGCTTCGATTCTCGCGATGGATCCATCGATATTGATACTTGATGAGCCAACTACTGGGCAAGATTATTCAGGAAGGCATAGAGTCCTTGAACTTGCAAGTAGATTGAATAAGGAGTTAAATAAGACTATAATTATGATCACACACGATATAGATCTAGTTGCAATGTATGCTTCTAGAACTATAGTTATGGGTAAAGGACTTGTACTTTTGGATGATAAAACGAGAGAGGTCTTCAAACACCCAGAAATACTAGAACAAACATACCTAAGTCCGCCACAAATTACGCGTTTGGCTCAAATGCTTACAGAATATGGTGCGCCAAGCGATCCTTTATCTGTAGATGAATTTGTTAAAACTATTAAGGTGTTAGGGTGAGAAGACGTGTCAATAAAGATAGATTATATCCCGGGAAATACTCTTCTGCATAAAGCCCATCCAGTAACAAAACTAATTCTTTCATTTGTAATATTCCTCTGGCTTTTTTCAACAAGAAATCTGGTTTCCGTCCTTCTTGCATTCATTGTGATTTTAATAATTGCAGCGTATATTAGGTTGCCACTAAGAGTAATGAAGACTGCATTCTTCTTCGGTTTACCACTGGCACTTCTATTATTCATCACACAGCCACTGGTCTATTTTGCAAATAAAACACCAATTCAAAGTCCCGTAGTTCCTACATGGTTTCCAATCCTTGGTGGTGCTGGAACGTTTTATTATGAAGGTTTGATATTTGGATTGGTATTGGTACTTCGTCTCTTTGGAATTCTTCTACTGATGCCAGTAATAATTCTGACAACCCCTGCGGTTGATTTGGTTATAGGACTAACACAAATAGGCGTTCCATATGATTACGCGTTTATTTCAATGATGGCTCTAAGATTCTTACCAGTACTGAGTGATACACGAGAGAGAATATTAGAGGCTCAAAGATTAAGAGCTTTAGAGTATGAGAAAGCTAGATTTATGACAAAGATTCGTAGAACTGTTCCACTGTTAGTGCCTCTGATTGTTAGTGCTATGAGAATGGGTGAGGAGTTAGAAGTCGCTATAGAATCTAGAGCATTTGGAAGAGGAAGGCAAAGAACCTATTATAGACCACTAATTTATACCACAAAGCAAAAGGTAATTTCATTGTTGCTCATAATTGGTTATGTACTTCTACTAGTATACCACATAATGTATGTAAAAGATCCTGTAATCTTCCCATTGCCATTTGAGGTACCATTCTTTGGAAATCAAATCGATGGAACACCTATTGTTGATTTCGTCATATTCCTTATGAAACAGTTTTATGCTGCTTTAGATCAACTATATGCAATGGTCTCTACAATGTTCTAAAAGCCCTTGGCTCATATCCTTATACTTATTTATTATTTTTCTTAAGGTCAGGCATATATTTTAGT
>JAGGXT010000226.1 GCA_021162905.1 Candidatus Odinarchaeota archaeon
AGTACATTTCTATGTATGGGATTGCACGAAAACAAACTTAATGATAATAATATTAGACTAGTTTTTTATTTTATTCCATTTTCAGATAAATAATTATAGCATAACTTAATTAACGAATGAGTCAGAGCACGTTATTTGTCAGCTGACCACAAAACTTCTTAACTGTATATTTCATTTACTATTATAATAATTATATATTATTATTTTTTATATCTTTAATTGTAAATTCTTATATAGCTTTGATAATCTTACACCTTTTTTTCCAAATCTCTTCAGCATTGTTTTCATTTGGCGATATTGTTTTAATAATTCTTTTACATCTCTAGGTGTAGTGCCGGATCCTCTAGCAATTCGATTAACTCTAGAGCTATCAATTATTTGTGGGTTAGCTAATTCATCAAAAGTCATTGATTGAATTATGACCTTCCATTTTTTTAATTTCTCCTTTGCAATAGAATCTAAATTAGATGGTAACTTTTGCTTTATTCCCATATATTGAAGCACCTTATCCATCGGCCCAAGTTTAGAAATATTATTTATTTGTTCGTAAAAATCAACTAACGTAAATTTTCCTTTTAGCATTTTTAGAGTCTTTTCTTTTGAAACTGCTATCTTTGCTTCCTTCACTTTTTGTATAAGTTGTTCTATATCTGGTATTCCTAATAATCTACCAACAAATTTAGATGGGTTAAATAACTCAATGTCATCTATATGTTCACCTGTACCTATAAATGCAATTGGTGCGCCTATGGCACTAACAGCAGATAAAGCTCCACCCCCTCTTGCTGTACCATCAAGTTTTGTAACAAAAATAGTTCCTATATCTCCTGTTGTCTCTTTAAACGCTTTTGCTTGACTAAAAGCTTGCTGTCCGATTGTACCATCAATAACTAGCATGATTTCGGATGGTTTTATCTCCTTTGCCATTTCGTGCATTTCACTCATAAGTCCTTTCTCATCTTTATGTCTACCTGCTGTGTCAATGATTATAACATCAAAATTCTGTTTTTTAAAGTAATCTATTCCATCTTTTGCAATTTCTATAGATGATATTTTTCTATCACTAAAACCATATACTGGTATATTTACTTTCTCAGCTAATTGAGAAATTTGTTGAAAGGCTCCTGCCCTGTATGTATCAGCACAAACTAAGCCGACTTTAAATCCTCTTTTCTGAAAATAGTTTGCTAGCTTTACTGCAGATGTTGTTTTCCCACTTCCCTGTATTCCAACTAACATAATAATGTATGGTCTTTTTTTTATCACGTAGTCTTTTACTTTTCCACCGCCAAGTAATTTAGTTAATTCCTCGTATACTATCTTTATTATATACTCCCTCTTTGATATACCGGGAGGTAGCTCCTCCTCCAGAGCTCTTTTCTTTATTCTTTCAGATATTTCTAAGACTAATTTAACATCTACATCCGATTGAAGCAAGGCTCTTTGAATGTCCTTTACTAATAATTCTATTGCTCTCCTGTCCACTAGTATATATTTTTTTAGTTTATTGATTGCATCAACTAACATATTACTTAAAGAATCTAAAACCATTTTTTCACCAATTGTATCTGCTAAGTTCTTTTGAAACTAATTATTTTTGCAATTTAAATTTTTATATGTTAAACAAAATTAATGACTTCTAGTTACGAATATATCATTATTAAGTGAAAAGTTAAAATAATATATTATCTTAAAAGAAAATTGTAATATTCTTAAATTCAAAGAAAAATAACATGGGCGATTTTATGGTAATCGAAATAGATTCAAAGCTTAGAAAAAGATTAGAAAGTATACTAGAAAAAGTTGCTAGAGATATAAATCTTGAAGCTTTAGCAATATTTACAAGGGAAGGACGAAATGTTGCCTTTTGGTCTGCAGAGAAAAACGTAGATCCAGATCTGCTAAGTGCTACTTCAGCGGCTTTGCTTGCAATAGGAGATCAAACAATTAGGAAGCTTGATAAAGGGGAAATCTGGGAAGTAATTGTTAGAGGTAGTCGAGGGTATGCTGTTATGACCAAGGCAGGCACAGAGCTCCTTCTTATAGGTGTAGGTATACATATAGTGAATTTAAGTATAATTGTCAAAATTCTTCGTGAAACCGCGCGAAAATTAGGTGAGATTCTTTCAAGTTAGTTGAAAGGTGATATAATGTCTAATAAAAAAGAAGAATTTATTATAATAGAGGAAGATTTGCTTGACACCACACAAAAATTTACTACATATATAGGATTGCCTGACGTAGGTTTAGTGGGTCTAATTTCTGCGGTTCACATTACTCAATCGTGGAACCTTAAAAAAATTGGATATATTGACTCATCATATTTTCCACCAGTTATGGTTATTCATAATAGAGAGCTGATGCATCCGTTCCGTATATATTCTAATAATGAGGATACAATAGTTATTATGTCCGAAACTGTCATCCCTCCTACAAAACTACGTGAATTATCTGAAGTTATTACAGACTGGTTACGTAAGAAAAATGTAAGTAGAGTTTTTCTTCTAGGTGGTTTACCAGTCCCAAATAGAATTGAGATTGAAGTTCCAAATATCTACGTAACATGTGTAAATGAAGATAATATAGAGAGTATATTTAATAGTTTTAACATTAATTATCTAGAAGAAGGATATATTGCAGGGCCTTATGCAACACTTCTTGCTTCGTTGAAAAGAAAAAAAATTAGAGGGATATATATAGTTTCAGAGTGTTATAGGAATATTCCCGATCCTGGTGCTGCTGCAAGGTTGCTTGAACTAATAGAAAAAATAAGTGGAAAAAGCATTAAAATTGAGAGCTTAAAACAAGATGCAGAGGTTATTCGTCTTAAAATGAGAGATTTAATGCGAAGAACAGGAGAAGCTATGAGGCAGATGGCTAAAGTGCATGAAGGTGAATTACCTCCAATGTATACGTGAGTGTAATCTAACAATGATAAAAAAATTGAATGAGAAGAAGAATGAAAAATATCCTATTGCAATACTTGATTCGTCAGCTTTTTTTGCAGGTTTTAATCCAAATTTCTTTGATGGTTTAGTA
>JAGGXT010000137.1 GCA_021162905.1 Candidatus Odinarchaeota archaeon
ATGTATGTCTATTGGACTTAATTCAAACCCAAAAAACTTAAATACATCAAAATAAAATATAACTTCAGTAAAATGGAGTAAGTTGTGTGAATAACATGAGTGATATCTCAAAACAAATAAAGAAACTTGAGGAAGAGCTTGAAAAGTTAAAGAAAAAGCTTCAAGAGATGAAGCTTCAAAGGGTTGATAGAAAGAGAGTAGAAGAACCAATAAGAATTCCTGTAGTAAGTCCTGAGGAAGCTGTAGATGTAGAGGTCAGGTCACCCATTGAAAACGAAATATTAAGGGATGTTCGCTCCATTTTTCAACGAAGTATGCAAGAAGCCGCAAGCAGAATAGCCCCTCTTTCTAAACTTGTTGATGATTTAGATCCTGTTGAGGCATCTAAAACTTTAGCGGCTTTAGCAAATGACATTAGACTTCTAATTTTGAAATTACTCTTTTATCAAGGTAGGTATTTTTCTGAACTTGAAGAAATTACTGGATTAAATCCTAGTCCCTTAAATTTTCACTTAGCAAAATTAATGGAAGCAGGTCTAGTAGTTCAAGAAAGAGCACGAGGTAGGTACATAATTACAAGACCAGGGCAGGTCATAATTGTGTTGATATCTTATTTATGGAAAAGGTTTAAGGAGGCACAACTAGGGTGAGGAAAAAATTCTCTTTCAAGTGGGAGTGGAGAAAGGAAAAAACTAGTCTCTCGAGCGCTTTAGCTACGATAGGTGTTTTATTCCTCTTAGTATGGTTTATATCATTTACTAACATATTTAGCCTATACCGTTATTCATTTTGGTTTTTCATAGCGTCCCTTCTCTTTTTCTGCATTTCAGAGGTTACATCAAAGGATAGTGTAGCATCAAAACTTTTAAGTGTCACTTTCTTTGTAGCAGCCTATCTATTCTTTTTTATAATACTTGGACACTTTAATCTTTTAAAGGGTCCTTATTGGGACTTTGCGTTTAACATCTTACTTTTCATTTTTATCACCTTCTCAGCAATTATTTCCTTTGCATATCCATCACCAGTTCGCGCATCAATAATGGATAGAATAGGGTGTATTATGCTGGCCTTAACAATATTTATTGGCGCACTCTGGTATTTTACTAAAATAGAACTTAGTCTTCCTTTGATAGAAAACTTGATTGCACTTTTACATATGGAAAACTATCCTGATTACTTAATCTTTTTTGGATTAGTAGGCACCATGGGAGTAGGATTCCTTATCCGTAGCCTTAGATTTCATAAAGAGGGCATCTTTGCTGTGCTGGCAGAATTTTTCTCTTCTATGGCAAAGTTCCTATTTGTATTTATATTATTCTTGATAGTAATGCCTTTCCTTATACCTAGTGCGTCAATCCTTGCATGGATTTATTTCAATGAATTAATTGTGCTCCTTATAGTTGTCGGGATAATTGCTATAGGCCTTAGCTCATTTAAAGTAGATGAGCTTGAGATCAAAGTAGGTCCTATTTCAAAGACTATTACTTCTCCTAAAGAGGAGTTGTCATTTGTATCAAAAACAGTATCAAATCTATCTTCCGAATTAAGGATATACAGATTACTAAAAGATTGTGAGTTGATTAATAGGAAGAATATAATGTTAACATTAACTAAAGATTCTTTGTTAATTCCACTGGTTGATAGTAATGGTGTACGAAAGGGGATGATTGCCTTTGGCAGTGGCCAATATTTCATTCACACAATTATAAAGGATATAACATCTGAATTCCATGGTGATTTAATATTAATTGGAACAAATGATATATGGGAAGGTAATCCGTGTATGGGCATTATACAAGAAATTCACCCCTCAGCCATCGAACCAAGAGTTTTTGACAAAATAACTAGGACAATAAACCAGAGATTAGACGAACTAAGTAAGTGGCGTGTAAAAAAAGAAAAGCATAAGAGAATGGGTAGGACAAGGATAAAAATGCCCTTTATAGATATAGATGTGGATGAATTTTCTGATTATGCCGATATTAGGATCGGACCGCTGCATGTGAGAAGTATCGGTGGAAGGTCATATGTCAAAATGGGACCATTTTTAGTTATAGATGATTCATCAAAGATGTTAACTGAAAGTAACTTGATTGGAACAATAACAGATGAAAGTGGTGAAAAAACAAACTTTGCGATAAGAAATAGCAGTTTGCTCTTTAATAAAGGATCTCTTGACATATACATCTCAAAAGGCAGCACAATCATTTACGATAAGAACATAAAGATCGTTTTCAAACCAAAGTCAATCTATATCAAAAGCGAACATTTTAAGCTAACATTACAAAAAGATCGATTGCTGACATTAAAAGGGGCAGATATAAAACTCCTAATCGATGCAACAAATGGAAGTATAATCTTAAAGCGATTAGGTGGAGAACGAAGAATATATAAAGATATAACTGCTGCTAACAGACTTCTCATGATCATCGAAGAAATGTCAGTCGACTTAGCACGTGAGATACTAGAAAATAAAGCACTTGAGAGTTTAAGCAGATTTCTTGACGAACTAGATCAAACATTTGGCACATAATTTGCAATTCAACCTAAATCTCTTCGAGCATTTTATTTATTTTTTCTAGAGCATTTGATAGCTTATCCTTAAGAAATTTTAAGAGAATCAACTGATCACTCTTACTTAGTTTTTTTATAGCTTCAAGTCCAAAATCACTGATTAAAAAACTGATGGGTATTGGATGTCTAATGCCGCTTACGACCATGTCAACATAATGTTTCATAAGTTGCTTTTCTCGCTCTTCTAAATACCTTAACCCCTTTTCAGTCATACTATACTTATATCTTGTTAATCCTCCTTTACGATCTTCAATTTTTTTAACATAGCCGTGTTCTTCTAATTCGTTAAGAAGAGGGTATATTGTTGAATGTGACGGTTTCCAAGCACCACCAGTAATTTCTTTAATTTTCTTCATCAGATCATAACCATGGCACTCACACTCTTTTAGTATTGAAAGAACTACGTATTCTATAATGCTTTTCTTCTTATCAAACGGAAGAAACTGAAAAATTCTCATCATTCCTCACAAAAATTCTCTGTGCCATATCACAAATAGATTCTTATTTTTTTGTTCTTATTTCTCAGGCTTATTAGATATTAATTTTTCTATGAAAACAGTCAATTTTTGTCTAAAGCTAATTTTATTCTTCTTATTTGTAGAGCTTACTTATAATTTTTAACTCTTACTAGGAAAAAGTTTTTGACAGGGCGTCAAATTTAATAATTTTAAATCATTTATATTTAGGGGTATGGCAATTATTTTGTTCTGGGGCATACGCTACTTATCGCTGTACCTCTTTTTTAAATCACCCATTCTCGGATGACCCTTTCTTAATAGAAACATATAAATTTTGATTGAGTAATCAAATATATGGGGATTGCCATGCTTTTAGAAAGCTTAGTATTAGTGATCTTGTTATATATGATAAACTTTTGTTCATTAAGCAGATTTCTAAAAGGAGAAATAAACTTTAAGAAAATATTTCTTACTCCTTCCAGAGTTGTAGCTGCAATCATAGGAATTGTCCTATGGGCAATTCTATATTTTTCAACAATACCTCTATATTTATTCATCTTGATTATAATAGTGGCGAGGATGGGTTTCATACTTCCTGCAGAAATTCTTTCTCTAGGTTTCAAACTAGAATGGACGTCCGAAGAACCAAGAAAATATAAATTAGTTCCTAAAAGTACGCGAGAGTCCAAAAAGCCATTATTTTTAGCAACGCTTTTAATAATTTCGATCTCTGCTGCGTCAGTAATATGGATTGGAATTGATAGACCAGTTGCCAACGCAGTTGCTTTTAACCAAACAATTAAAATCATTGAGAACGAGCCTTTTCTAAAAAATGAAATTCCAGCTGGCATGATGAGATTAGTAACACCAGAGCTAGCAAGAAGTATTGCAGAGCAGCATCTTTCATCGTTTGGCAGTAACATGGAAGTAAAGGGAGTGCATATAAGTATAATAAACAACACTCTGGTTTGGGTTGTAGCAGTAGGATCTACTAACACATTTGCTGAAAATTACATCCAAGGTATCGTAGTTGTTAAAGCTAGTGATCCTCTTGCCGAACCTATATTGATAAAGAAACAATTCAATATAGGTGAGGGTCTTTTCTTATTCAATGAAATTCATCTACATTCTTATGAGCGCAATCCTGTAGACTGTTATGGTACAGCTTATATTACACAAACACCAGATGGCGACTGGGTATACATTGTAACTCGCTACTATGTTGGTCCAGATTTGATCGAGAGAGCAGATGGAATCATAATTTATAACCCAGATGGTACAATAAAGGAAGAATACTCTATGAATGAAATTCCCGAGTGGGTTCCACAGCTTTATGATGAGGCTTGGTTAGAGGGGAAAATCAGCCAGTGGGGAAGCTTTAGGCGTGGAGATACATTTGACTTTTGGGCTAGAGGTTTCCTATGGATACAACCATCAAGAGATTTGGTTGAAATAAGTGAAGATTTGCGATATATTCAATCGCCAGACACAGGTCGAATGATTGGAATTGTTACCGTACATCCTGCGGCATCAGATCGTACTCTTGCAGGAGTGTTTGTTATTAATACTAGTGGCATCTTTTATTACGACTATCGTAAGTTCAATTACATAAGTGGACGTAGTGCGATAGATTATGTGGAGGGAAGACTTGTTCAACCGGCTCAAGGGTTCTATTATGGAACTATGCCATTACTCTATGCAATTAAAGTCAACAATGAAACAAGGGTTGCTTGGTTTGTGCCAATTTATTGGGCACAATATAGTGAGGAGGAAGAACGTATAACTTTCATTAGATTTGCTGGTCTGGGTATCGTTGATGCTTTAGATCCGAGTTATATTGTTGTAAATACTAACATTCAAGGAAAAAACGGACCGCAGGTAGTTAATGAAACAATCACATTATTCAAAAGCTTATTTGGTGTTGCACCTAAAGTAGAGAAAAAGACAGTTGACATCATTGCAAACGTTACCAATATTTATCAGTACATATACAATGGTATGACACACATAGTTCTGGAACTTGACAACTCCACGTATCAATACATTGAAGGAACACCCGATAAATTAACTCCTAATGAATGGTATGAACTCCTAGCAACCAAAATAGGCGATAGAATCCATGCTAAGATAGAGCAAACCGATGACGGAAAATGGATTATCGTAGAATTCGATAACTTAGAAATTTAAAAATACAGCAAGCTATATACTTACTTATACTTATTTTATTTCAACTTTTTGAAGAACATATGAAATAATACGCACACCAAATGATATAAGTGCTATACTTATCATCAGAAGTGCTATAAGAAGTATGACATCATCTGATAGAACTATAATAAGAGGTATAGAACAGCTTATCAGAAAGCTATTGATGAAGAATACTATAAACATATAC
>JAGGXT010000175.1 GCA_021162905.1 Candidatus Odinarchaeota archaeon
CAATTTTTATCAACTCTCAAGTCACAATACATCATGTAAAAATGAAAGATTCAAATTTAATTGATGTAGCAGGTAAATTTGAACAACGGTAAAAAATTCAAGTCCCAGAATCATTTTAGAATTATTAAATATAGAAAAAATTAAGAGGGTAAACATCATGTGTGAGCTGTTTGGTTTGAGTGCGAATGTGAAGGTTGGAGTAAAAGTCTCGTTTGAAGAGTTTTTTGAACATAGTGAAACACATCGGCATGGTTGGGGTATTGGCTTTTACACCGATAACGCTGCAGTAATTATAAAGGAAGCAGTAATTGCAAAATATAGCGAGCTATTGAAATTCATTAAGGATCACGAGTATGTGAAGTCAAATATCGTGATTAGCCACATACGTCGCAGATCCGCCGGAGAAGTCGCATATAGGAATACTCATCCATTCTGTAGAGAAGTTTTTGGTAGAGAGTGGATTTTTGCACATAACGGAACTGCACGTATAAGGCATAATCCTCAATTTAGATTAGAATTCTATCATCCTGTTGGTGAAACCGATTCCGAATACGCCTTTTGCTACATTTTAGATAGGATAAGAGAATTGGGTTCTGAAAAGCAAAATGATTTAACCGCACTACACAGAGTAATAGAACAAGCAGCGAATGAAATCGGACAGCACGGCAAATTTAACTTCCTACTATCGAATGGAGAGTATCTATTTGCATACGCTAACAGAGCATCTCTTTATTACCTCTTTAGGCACCCACCGCATAGAGGAGAAATAAGGTTACGGTCCAAAGAACAAACATTCTTACTATCCCATCTAAAGATGGGTCACGAGAAAGTAGCTCTGGTTGCAACCGAAAAACTAACCAATGAAAATTGGAGACAAGTTTCCTTCAACAAACTCCTTGTCTTTAAAGATGGGTATTTACTATCTCCTAGCGAGGAACTAAGTGACATCGAAATCAAAGTGCTAAGATTCATCAGAACATCACCACATAGAGTACGAATTAAAAAAATTGCCACAGAACTAAACCTTCCCATAGAAAAAGTAGTAGAAATAATTGCAAGCTTAAAGAGTAAAAACCTCATAAAGCAGGATTCACGAGATATCAGAAGTGGAATCCGTTGGGACTCGCCAGATGCGAGCTACTACACAGTCCCAGAAAAGAGAGACTATATCGACAGAATAATTAGACAATAATACTAGAACAATGCTGGTGTGGTTTAGATTTTCTGATATATAATTTCAGTGCTTCCGCACTATTTTCGAAATGAATATGCTCCCTAAACACCAAGATTCGCCTCGGTCCCCCATAAATTTCAAAATCTCCTAATAAAAGATGATTCGCGTACGCTAAAGAATATGCAAAAGCATCGCATATTGGTTATTCTTATTTATGGATTCTATAATTATTAACTTATCAACAACCATTAAACTTTAACTTCTGACTCACTTATATGTTTTTCAGCGTTTCTCATCAAGAATCTACCAGTAAGGGTTGCGAAAAGTATTAAGAATAGGGAGTACAGGTTAAGGAGGAGGTCTGGATAAGGAAAATGCTCTTTACCAGCTAAAACATCTTTAACATAAAATAGAGGGATACAAGTAACAGCTAGAAAGATTAGAAGCCCGATACCAAGTGTGATTCCGGTTATAGCACCCTTTTCAGGGTTTCCTCCACCTTTCATTTTCGCTAGAAATTCGTTGATGTCCATGTACACGGACCCATAAATCAAGTAGCAAAACAACTGGTAGTATAGGGCTAAAATGGCTACGGAAAGCAATATAATGTCTGCTGGGTGGAATTTGTATTTTTCTAAAGGAGATACATAGTTTATCCAGGGGGCAATCACATACAAGTTTACGATTGTCCAAAAAATGTTTGTAACTGCTATAAATATTATAACGGTTACTGCGTCTCTCTTTGCATGCTCTAGGAATTCTTTTCCCTTCTTGGGAAGCTCGCCGCAAACCTCCTCATAGGTCAACATAAACAGCAGTAAAACAAGCGCAAGGAAAAATGACAGTACTATGTACACTATATGAGAGAAAAAGGGGTTATCGTATCCAAAAGGGCCGGAGAGAAAACCAGCTATAAGACAATAAAGCAAGATTCTAAGGAGGTATTCTTTCTTCCATATTAGAGATCTTAATAGTAAATTAAAGTTCCTCATCAAACCTCTTCCTCAAACTTAATCTTAAATCAAGGAAATATAAGAATTACCAACGATGTACGTATCTGCATCTCAGTAGTTGCGGATCAAACTGTAGAGCAAGATAACATATGAAACAAGTTATTTTCTTAACATCTGCATGAGAGGGATTTTCTGACAGAAGTCCAATATGCTCAATAATTTTTGGAATATATCTTGGGTCTATATCATCTAAATCTTTTAATGCGGATTTTTTCCAAAATATTTTATATGAGCCCACGTTCCTTTAACCTTCTTTTTACTTCGTCGAATGGAATCGATTCTTCATCTCTCCGCTCGGCAATGACGGCCAAATCATGAAGGTCTTCCAATAGTTCTTTATATTTTTCGATAGGTATTATTACGGCGATTTTCTTGCCATTTTCATCCACAATGAACTGTTCTTTTATTTCTTTTACTCTCTTCACTAAATTCACCACGGTTATGAAACTTAAGGTTCTATACTATTTTTCCATTTCTGCACCTATTTATTTTTTAGTAATTCCCAATGTTTTTAGCAATGTCTTCATCACTTCGATAGACTCATTCTGATGATGATTTCATGAAGGTATGTATACTCTTTTAATTCTCTTGATAACTTAGAATACATCTCTTTTTCTCTTAATATCGTCAATTACATCCATTTCTAGCTGTTTTCTTTCTCAGCCATGGTTTCGGCTAGTAATATTTTTGCAAACGTTGTGAGCGTGAATTATATTTTGTAGAAGAAGCTAATCAAGTCCTAGTTAAAGTTTTTGAGAGAAAAGCAGGGTGAACATTTTTAAAGATATTTTTTGTTCGTATTACCAGCTTATTTTTAAGTGCTACAGTTTTATTTGAAAGTTGCGAAGCTGAGAAAGTTATCCTTGCTGTTCAATCTCTTTTAGCATTTTCTCAAAAAATGGTTTAATTTTGGGGATTCTTTTTTTAACTGTATCCCATAAAATCTTTAGATCCACACCAAAATATTCATGAATTAACTTATCACGCATACCTGCCATTGCCTTCCAAGGTATTTCAGGATATTTTTCTCTTATAGTTTCAGGTATATTTTTAACAGCTTCGCCGATTACTTCAAGTGATCTAATAACGGCAAAAATTGTTTTATCATCTTTAGTAAACTCATCATAAGACATTCCTTTCACAAACTGCAGTGCTTTATTCATGGCGTTAATAATGTCCTCGATGTAGTCACCGACCTCTCTTTTCATACGTATACTACCTCTTCTAGTATATGTTTTCTTATTCTTGGTTTGAGAGCCGATTTCATCACAAGGTCGACTTTGATGCCTATTAGATCAGAGAGGTAATGCTCGAGCTCAATAAACTTTATAAGGTCCATTTCAGCGTCTGGATAAAAGTCAACGAGTATATCAACATCACTACCAGTTTTCTCTTCCCCCCGCACACGTGAACCAAAAACTCCAATTGATTTGACACCAAATTTTTCCTTCAGTTCTTTCTTATGTTTTTTGAGGATTTCTTTTATTTCATCCAGCGACTTTTCTCTCACTTATGAGCACCTCATATTTATCTGCGATTATTAATATATAGAAGTTCCGTTTTATTTTATTTTTTGCAATATTCTATCTAGCTCTTAGTGTGGAGGTATAGCAAATAAACAGTTCAATAAAAATTTTTTGTTCAATAAGAAACAGCCTGAATCCTTTAATTGATGTCCAAATGTTTTACATAATAATCTCTCTTATTCTATGAACCTCTTTTTGTTTTATAGAGTGATTGCTTCTTCATTATTTTATAATGCAAAAATAATTAACTTTAAGTAATATTTTTGAGATATGAGAGTTGAGGCGATTATCATGTCTGACACTCTAATTGAGAAGATAGAGCGTATAGAAGCGCTTTTGATAGAGCTCAATCCAAGATCGACAATTTTTTAGGGTTCGAGGAGCTAACTGAGGAGGAGAGGAAAGAGATTGAAGAGATAGAGAAAGAGATAGAGAAAGGCGAGTATGAAACGTTCGATGACGTTTTTGGTGAATAATATGTATACTCTTATTTTTTCGAGACGTGCTGCAAAAGTTATAAAATCTATGAATAAAGAGTATAAGGATAGGTTAAAAGAGCTTTTTGAGAAACTGAGAGAAAATCCTTTCTCTTACCCTCTATAATAATAGGGTCATCTGGTGAAGTCCCAGATCCTCTATATTTTATCATCACAGCCTTCCAGTATATAATTTATTAATTATTACATTATATTATATTAAATATAATATTAAATGATCAATGTCCCTAATTTTGGCAGAGATTTAAACAAATATTCGTAATGTTTATTAGTATTATTAAAGTATAATAGTATAGTAGTAATGTATACATAATTATACCTTGGTGATTTCATATGAGCAAATACACGACTATTAGAGTCCCCGTAAGAACAAAGGAGCGACTTAAAAACTTTGCTAGGAAAATCAAAGCTCGAAGCTTAGCAGACGCTATAGAAAAGGCAATTGATATGTCTGAAAAAGAATATGACAAGTTTAAAGGCGATGTTAAACGCGTGCTAAAGTCGCTTGAAAAGGCAAAAGATATCGGTGAGACAAATGCAGAAAAAGTAGATGAATATCTATATGGTGGTTAAAATGGGTATACTTATTGATACTGGAATTTTCTTCGCGTTCTATAGCAAAAGAGATGTTCACCATTTTGATTCCTTAGTTTTAATAATTCATGCTCTTGAGGGAAAATGGGGACGGCCATATATAACAGATCATATCCTTGATGAAACACTAAATTTACTGAAATATAAATTGTCCCACGAGACAGCTTTAGAATTCTTAAATGCTTTCATTAAATCCAATAATTTAGAGATAATTATAGCTGATGAAGATATCATAAGGCAATCTTTAGAGCTGTTTCAAAAAAACTGGAATGTTAAAGGATTTAGTTTTACTGACGCTATCTCGATCACTACAGCGAAGAGATATCAATTAGAATACGTAATGACATATAATACCTTTCTCTCCAAGTTCCTAAAAGTAATTAATTCGAGCTATGTTCAGTCTCTTCCTAAAGAAGAAATAGTGAAAATAAAGCATATAACTGGTAATGTAATGTGATTCTATTTAGGTGAGTAGCATGAAACCAAATGAGGCTCTTGATGAATTAATTGAGTATATTCAAAAAGTTCAAGAATTCTGTATAAGTAAGAACTTTCATAAAGATACTTATGCCAAATATCATTTTATATTGACGCATATGCCACATGGCAGCATTATAACAAGTGAGCTCCTTAAGAAATTAGAATCATCTCATGATTTTTGGGATTTCTTAATATTTGAAGAGAAATTTTCAGGTAAGTCACCTATTGAATTATTTGTTCAAGAAAATAAGCATTTAACGGAAGATATAAAAACTGCTTTACTTAATTTGAAATCTATTTACTCATTATTTATTGTGGAAAAAATCGATAAAGAGAGGGAAGAAATTGTTATAAGAGAGGCTTACTCTAATGAGAGATATACTGTTTGGACTCGTATGTTACTCGATAAAGTAAAAGTCGGAGAAGCAATTCGCATGAGATTAGTGAAATGGCGTAATTTCTTTTTTGGATTTGGAATAGCAGAAGTCATTGATATGGAAACGACTAAAAAAATAATTCTTCACGAAAACTTTCTTGCAGAATTGGAAAAAGATATTGAATCATTTCTTTCACGTGAACGGTCAGCTGTTTCTCGAAAGACTTATAGGAAAAGGAAAAATCACTTATATTTCTTCTATGACTTTATTAGTGAGCATATAAAAGTGAACAGCTATACAAAATTTAACGATAAGCTGGTGATAAAGTACATTAAATGGTCAAGAAGGTTCATTAATATAAGCGATAGCTTCATTAAGGAGAGCATAACTTCCTTGAGAAAATTCTTTAACTACCTAATTGAGAAAAGAAAATTATCCGAAAATCCAGCAAAAAACATTCATGTCGTCTAATGAGTTATATGCATGGAATATTGACATCCTCCCCGCACTAAAGTGTGAGGATTCTCAGCGGGGAGGTTTGCAGTCCTCCTAAACGTAGTCATTCAGAAAATAATGTCCGATTTTTAGTGCTTGTACAAGTACGAGTTGGATAGAGTATGGTTTACAGGCATGTGTTGCTGAGTGTAAGATTTATTTCAATTGTTAGCAATAGGATCCTCACTTTAGGAAGATGAGCTGCGAAATTCCTTTTTATATCCATGATCTCGCTGATTTACGCAATGCTTTCACATAAAATCATCCACTAATAATCGAAACGGGGAACATCTCAATATATGGACAAAATTTTTCTTAATTATTACGACTCCATACAGAAATACAGCAACGAAAAGACAGTTAAATATTTTGTTCCCCATGAACCCAGAGGGAGCTGAGGCTGATGAGGCCAAGGTGGGTGTTCACTCACCAATGCGGACATCCACTGAACCCCGTAACAAAGGTGTAATTGCATATACAATAGAATGCTTGGACTGGCTGTAAAGTTACCCAAGGAGCATTCACTCTATCGAAGTATGAAAAATGTTTACTAAAAATATAAATGGTTTAAAATTAAAAATCTTCTAGAAACAAGATATTGTAGTTCTTCTCTAACTCATCAATGACAGCATCCATTTCTTTCTCTCTTTCCTTGAAAATTGCTTTAGCATTATATAATTTAGATGCCGCTAGCACATAGCAATCGCTTAGCGATAGTTTAAAGTTAATTTTTGCCATAGCGACCTCATGAAGCAAGTCAAATGTGTTTTCTACTATTTCTATTGATGGATGCATGTATAGCCATCTTACAAGTTTTTCTGCAACTTTTAATGGCTCTTTCAGTCCTATTTTTTTATAGATTCTGTAGGAGACATAATACGTTTCAGCTAATGTCGGATGCGTTATGAATGAAAAGATATTTCCTCTGCTTAGCTCATTAAAAATCAAAGATGCCCCAACATGTGCACTTCCATGCTCATCAATATAATCAATAATCACACTAGTATCAAGTACAATTTTGCTCAATACCTAAAGCCTCCAGAAGCTTCTTAGATTTATCACTACTTTCTTTTGCTTCTCTAATTATTGGCCCTGTTATACCGTCTCCTGCCTTGATGAATATTTCTTTGGGTGGATCTGAAAAGGGTTCTAGTATTATGCTTTTACCTTCTAACCTGATTTTTAAATTAGAACCTTCTTTAATTCCAAGTTTCTCTCTTATTTCTTTCGGTATGACGATTTGTCCCTTTTTTGAAACCTTTACATGCATGCTTTTTCACCTATGTTTTCAAATTATTGTTTTTACGGTAAGATTTAAGTTTTACTAAATTCTTATTGTCTAATAAAAGCTTATTACTTATTGTGTAGAGATTCAGAAAGCGGTTCAATTTTCTAGTACTTATATAAATATAGTATCCAAAAGTTTTCTGTCTCTAGCAACGATATTGCTGATATACAAAACTCATAAAGATAGCGAATATAGAGATTTGGATCACCCCGAAATAACCGCTTTCTACCGCTTTTCAAAATGCTAGAGCATTGAAAAAATAAAATCTATTATAC
>JAGGXT010000258.1 GCA_021162905.1 Candidatus Odinarchaeota archaeon
GACCCTACTATAACTCAGTAATAAGCCTTGGCTATGTATATCATCTACAACTATATAATATAATGCAAGAAATGCATATAGGGTTATGTTCATGGTTGCCGCATCCTTTTCATATATTCTTTAACCCAAATAAAGTATTCATATATATTCACTCAGGTCTCTTACCAGTTCTTACGAGTAGTTTAAAAGAGCCAATTTCTTATCTTAAACCTTATGACATTGTAATAGATAATCCACTGGATGAATTACAAGAGATTTTAATGGAACTGTATGAAGATAGGAAAAAAATTGAAGAAACAAAATGTGAAAGAAAAAATTATGCTATGAAGAATCTTACTTTTGACAATTTTAGTTATGTTCTTCAAAAAATATACGATGCAGTTTAAGTATCAGTTTTCTTCAAGAAATGAAAAACTCATTTTTAAGTACAAAAGTTATAGCGAGCTCTCTGTTAGAAAAGCATAAAACTTAAATTAGGGAAAAATATGGGTTAATCAATATTTAAAAAGTTGTTATAAGGATCTTGTAAAGTCAGGATTGAGGAATGTAACATGCAAGGAATTCCGGTTTTAATTTTAAGTAAGGAGTCCAGAAGGACTACTGGAAGAGAAGCAATGATGTCCAACATAATGGCCATTATGGCTGTAGCTGAACTCTTAAGAACTTCTCTTGGTCCTCGTGGGATGGACAAAATGCTAGTGGATTCTGTAGGTGATGTGGTAATAACAAACGATGGTGCTGAAATAGCTAAGAAAATAGAGGTGGAGCATCCTGCTGCAAAAATAGTAATTCAAGCAGCTAAGACACAAGACAGTGAGACTGGTGACGGAACGACAACAGTTGTTGTCTTAATAGGTGAACTTTTAAAGAAAAGTAAAGAGCTCTTGGAAAAGGGAATTCACCCAACACACATAGTCAATGGCTTTCGCTTAGCATCAGAGGAGGCAATTAAGGTCATTAAAGAGATTGAGATATCTGTTAGGAGTGATGAGGATCTGAAAAATATTGCTATGACTGCAATGGCAAGTAAGGTAGTAAGTGCAGATAGAGAAGCTTTAGCCAAGATAGCTGTTGAGGCCGTTAAATCTGTTGCAGAAAAGCAAAGTGGTAAGGTTATCGTGAACTTGGATAACATAAAAGTTGTTAAGAAAGAAGGGGCTAAGATAAGCGAAACAAAATTAGTAAAAGGGGTAATTTTGGATAAAGAATTAGTTCATCCAGATATGCCTAAAGAAATGACCAATCCAAAAATTCTCTTAACTAATGCACCATTAGAGGTCGAAAAAACAGAATTTGATGCTCATATCAGAATAGATTCTCCAGATAAGATACAATTGTTCAAAAAGCAAGAAGAGAAAATGGTTCTTGACATGGTCGAAAAAATAGTAAAATCTGGAGCCAACGTAGTTCTATCTCAGAAAGGAATTAACGATATTGCAAAGTCATTTCTAGCTAAAAATGGAATTATGGCAGTAGCTCGTGTGAATAAAAAGGATATTGAACGATTAGCAAAAGCTGCTGGTGCAAGAATATTGACAAGTTTGGAAGAAATACCCGAAGATGCTCTCGGCGAAGCTGAGAAGGTAAGAGAGGTCAAAATAGGTGATTCTAAATTTGTTTTCATTGAGGGATGTAAAAATTCTAAAGCAATATCCATACTTCTCAGAGCTGGGACAAAAATGGTTGTAGAGGAAGCAGAACGAGCTTTGCATGACACGCTTTTTGTGGTAAAGGACGTTGTTGAAGACGGCACATTTGTAGTTGGTGGAGGAGCTATAGAAGCTGAAATAGCTAAAAGAATTAGAGATTATTCCGAATCCGTTTCTGGTAAAGCACAACTTGCTGTTAAGATTTTTGCCGATGCAATAGAAGTAATTCCAAGAGCGCTTTCTGAAAATGCAGGGTTGAGCGTAATAGATATCATTTCAGAATTAAGAAAAGCTCATAATGAGGGAAATATATACGCTGGCATAAATCTTAAAACGGGTAAAGTTGAAAATCTACTTGATGCTGGAGTAATCGAACCAACAAGAGTTAAAGTACAAGCACTTAAGACAGCTAGTGAAGTTGCAAGAATGATCTTAAGGATAGATGATGTTATAGCCTCTAAGAGGAAAGCGCCTCCAAGGCCACCTGGTGGGCCTGGTGGATATGGCGGGCCCGCTGGCATGGGCGGATTTGGTGGAGGCATGCCTCCTGGTATGTAACCCTCTTTTTATCTTCCTTTTTGCTTTTTAATTTCCTCATAGCGTAGCACTAAATAATTTTTATTTATTTTGTTAATTTTTTTAACGAACGAAGATGAAGAGATAATGTATAGAGGGGTTAGCAATTCCACTAATCACTTGGTTTGACCCTTGGAAAAGCCCCTTATGCACTTGTCCTAAAAAATATTCATTTAATCCGTATACAGGTTGCGATCATCATTGCTTATATTGTTACATAACCTCATATATCCCTAATGCTTTTAAAGTTAGAGAGAAGAAGAACTTGCTGAAAAGCTTACGTAGAGAACTAAAACGTTTGGATTATCGCTTTGTGATATCAATGTCAAATAGCTCCGATCCTTATCCAACGATTGATGAGAAGTTGAAGATTACAAGAAGGGTCTTACAGATTATGAGTGATTTTCCTATTAAACTATTGATAATTACTAAGTCTAACATAATAACTCGTGACATTGACATTCTTAAAAACATGAGGGTTGCTGTAATGTTTACAATAACCACGATAGATAATGAGTTAGCTAAGAAGATGGAATTAAATGCACCATCTCCAATAGAAAGATTAGAGGCTATTAAAAAACTCTCCTCCTCTGGAATACCAGTTGGGATTAGATTAGACCCTATAGTTCCTTATGTAAATGATAGTATTGAAAATATAGAGGCTGTCATAAAAGCTGCCAAATCTGTAGGGGCCATTCATGTTGTTTCTTCTACATTTAAACCAAGAATCGATAGCTGGAAAAGGATGTTTGCTGCTTTTCCTACTGAGATGAAAAAAGCACGTTTTCTCTATACCGATAGGGTAGGTAGGGTTATGTATATTAAGAGAGAAATTAGATTAAAGCTTATGAATAGAGTAAAAGAAATTGCTGAGAATTATGGGTTATCTTTTGCTACGTGCAGGGAAGGTTTTTCATTTCTTCATACTTCAAAAACTTGCGATGGTTCACATCTGATAGATTTGAAAGATTAATCTACGTCTCAACGATTTTTTTATAAAACTCTGGTCGTCTATCACTAAATAGGTCATTCTCTGGAGTGATCTTTTTATCCAGAGCATCCTCAATATTAACTTTTGCCGTTATGATCTCTTCTTCGTCTCTGCTTGCCTTTACTAATATCTCTCCTCGAGGATTAGCAATTATACTCATCCCGGTAAACTTTACTCCGTTTTCCTCGCCTATTCTGTTTGCAGTAATTGTAAAGACTCTATTCTCTAAAGCTCTAATGGGCATTGCTCTTTGAGCGTATGGCAAAACTAAATTTGCAGAGTGGGCAAGGATGGTGGCACCTTTAAGTGATAAAACTCTTGCAACTTCCGGAAATATCCAGTCAAAGCAGATTAGGAGCCCTATGTTTACATTCTTCTCTGTTTTATTAACCCATAGATCTTTGTCTCCTGGATCGAAAATTTGTTTTTCCCTTCCAAAAAGATGTATCTTCCTATAAGTGCCTATAAATCCATTCGGCCCTAATAATACACTTGCGTTATATATTTTATTTCCATCTCTCTCTGCGAAACCACCAACTATAAACACACTATATCTTTTTGCCAGTTTCTCCCATTCTGTGAGGGTTTTTCCTCTTGGGGCAACCTCTGCTACCATTTCTAATTCTTTCCTTGACGGAATTACATATCCAGTATTCGCTAATTCTGGCAAAACTATAACTTCAGAGCCCATCTCTGCAGCTTTTTCAATAAATTCGCTGGTGGCTTGAATATTAAAATCAACATCTAAAAGTTTTGGGTTCATTTGTATCGCTGATAAGACAACATCCGTCATACTGAACACTCCTTTATTTTGATGCATATTTTACAACCAATAAGCATATTAAATGTTTTTCATAAAATCCTAAATTTTAGAAGTGTGCTCATAACATTATTTTTATAGTAATTAAGTTGCAATTTACTTGGTGCTCCTTAATGGTAAAAAGAGACCTTATAGAATTGAAACAAGAAATCATTAAAGAGCTGGAGAGAGAAATAAAAGATAGAAGTAGGCTAAGAAAAATAAAAAGAGATGCTCACGCAAAAAGGATACCAATAGCTTGTGGAATGACAGTACACATGGGGCTTCATTGTCCATTTAATTGTGTATATTGCTATATAGAAGAAATGGGGTTTAAATTTAAGGAAACAGAGCCTTACCCATTGAGTGGAAAAGAGCTTGCATTGGCCCTCTTGTATAATCCCTCATTTGTGCCTGGAAGAAATGGAACATTTATAGCTCTTGGAAGTATTGTGGATCCTTTCTATCCAACTGTGAAGGAAAAAACATTTGAATTTATAAAGATCATTTCTACCTTTTTGGGCAATCCTATGCAATTCTCTACAAAAATGTATCTTGATGAAGAATCTGTTAGTAGATTAAGAGAAATTGTCGGAAAAAATCCTCTTTCACCTTTAATAACTATAATTACAATAAATAAGGCAAAGCAAATTGAGCCTAAGGCTATTAGCCCCGAACTTAGGTTCAGAACAATAGAGAATCTCAGAGATTTCGGGTTTAAACCCTTTGTTTTTATTCGCCCAATCATACCTGGTATAACGGATGAAGAAATAGATTTGATTCTAACCTCTAGCAAAGAATATGGTGCTGAGGGCATTGTTGCTGGATCATTAAGAGTAAATAAACGAATTTTAAGTAGATTGGAAAAAGCTGGAGTAGAAATACACAAAATAAAAAATAGAATAAAGGGAACTTTAGGGGAACGCCAAATAGTAATTGAAGAAACGGACCTTAAAAAACAAGTAGTACAAACTGCATTAAGGTTTGGTCTTTTGGCATACAACTCTGCATGTTGCGCTAATGCTTATGTTGCAAACGTGCCATGCTATAATTTATGTTTCTTTACAAATAGATGTGTTAAGTGTCCTAATGACTGTATTTCAAAACTACCAACTGTAGATATCACAGATGTGGAGTATTACTTGCGAATTGCCTTTAACGTTAAAAACTTCTCTGTGTCCTATAACAAAAAGACAATACGTATCACACTAAAAGAAAAGTTAAACCAAGTCAAACGAAAACAAGTAAGCACTTTTATAAAAACTACTTTTAGAAGGTTCGTTAAAGTTAGAGTCTCAAAGTATTAATAAAAAGTAATTAAATGATAGCCCGGGTGGGATTCGAACCCACGTCGCACGGTCCAGAGCCGTGCATGCTTGGCCTGCTACACTACCGGGCTACTTTAACACTTCTGTTCTAAGTAAAAGTGCAAAATTGATGCTTAAAAACTTTGCTCTTATAAGATGTTGTTAAAAATATATACTAGAAATAATATACTACTACTGTTGTTGTAATTAA
>JAGGXT010000077.1 GCA_021162905.1 Candidatus Odinarchaeota archaeon
CAGTAGTACTGTATACTATAAGGATGTGTAATAAATGAGTTCGTCATCTGGAAGTACTTCAAGTCAGTCAGCGTTTAGGCTTCTGTCGACACAACTTGGGGTAAGAGTAAAAATATATCTAACCGAGGGTGGCTATATTACTGGAATCTTAAGGGGTTACGATATGCACATGAATGTTGTTGTTGAGGATAGTGAATTCACGTCTGAGACAGAAAAAATCAAAATAGGAAATCTCATTTTAAGAGGAGCTGCTATTGTTGCAATAACCTCTGCTGATTGATTGCGCAATAAAGATGGTTATCTTAAGTTAATATGTGGTGTTTTGAAAGTTGAAGATTTGGTTTTTCGGCGGGGTAGATGAGATAGGAGGTTCAAAGTTCTTAATAGATAGTGGAGATACTAAAATATTCTTAGATTTTGGAAGAAGCTACTCTAAAGAGGGCGCATATTACAGTTTTCCAGATATGCCTCGTTCTATTGATGAATTAATCGGGATACAAGCTTTGCCTAAGTCTCAATACCAGGATCTCAATTTAGATGGACTATACTCATCATTATCAATTCCATTTAACGAATCAGATATCGAGAATGAACCAGAACCTCCTGTATCTGCAATTTTTCTGTCTCACGTTCATACTGATCACTATCAATATATTTCTCTCTTAAATAGGCGAATTCCTATCTATGTTGGAGAATGTGGATTAAATATTCTATCTTTTAAAAGGGTTACCGAGAGAAGAACATTGCTTAGTAACTATAGCTACATAGATTTCAAACAAGTTTCGTCCTTTAAAAAGATAAAGATTGATGATCTTAGAATAATTCCAATTCATGTGGATCACAGCATCCCTGGTGCTTATGGTTTTATTATAGAAGGATCAGATGGAGTTATAGCCTATACAGGAGACTTTAGAAGGCATGGTTTTAAGCCTGAATTAACTGATGACTTTATAAACTGGATGTTAAAATATGATAACATTGACGCATTACTATGTGAGGGTACTCATATAGCAGAATCTGATTTTTCAAGTGAAAATGAAGTCAAAACCAAAATAAATGAAATTGTAAGTAAGAGTAAACAACTGATTATAGGAGACTTCAGTGATACGGATTTTGATAGATTTAGAACATATTATGAAGCGGCAAAACATAATAATCGAAGACTCGTTATATCTCTAAAACAAGCTATAATTTTCATGGCAATGAATCTATGCAGGGGTTTAGAGAATCCAAATATTCTAAAAGACGAATTAATATATATTCTAGAGCCTGAAAAATTAAGATATTCAAACTGGGAAAAGCTGTTTCTTGCTTTTTTGAAGGGTGAAATTGATAAATCTTATTTCCCAGATGATGAGAACTGGTATTGGATCAAAAAGAAAATTAGCAAAAGGACATTTCTTACAGAATCACGCTTAATATCAATAAGAGCCTTATCGCAAGAGCCTGACAAATATATATTTCTTACATCATTCAGAACATTGGCAGACCTAAGACAAATAAAACCTCCTGGAGGTAGTATATATATTCTATCAACCAGTGAGCCCTTCAATGAAGAAAGGGAACTAAAATATGAAAAATTGCTGAACTGGCTAGAATTTTTTGGAATGCCGCTCATAAAAGCTCATGCATCTGGACATGCCACACCAATTGATATTAAAGATATGATTACTAAGGTTAATCCGAAGAAGCTCATACCAATTCATACGGTGCATCCAAAGATGTTTCAAAATATGTTTAAAGAGAGCAAAATTGACGTTGTAGCTCCCAAGTTAGGTGAATGTATAAAAATATAGGTTTATTTACTTCTCATTGAAATAATAAAATTACTATATACTAAACTAAGTAAACTAAGTAAAATTTTTAAAGGAATAATCCTCTTTTGACACATAAGATTCTTCGGAAAGAAGATTCCTCTTATTGGAGTGACTAAAAATGGTTAGAGTTAAAGGCGAGGATGAAATTAGGCGGTTAATCATAGAGCATCCGTTAGAGTATAGAAGGATTTTCAGCATAGTGGCTCATATCGATCATGGTAAGTCAACAGCATGTGATTACCTCATGAGACGTGCTGGTCTTCTCTCAGACAAATTAGCTGGGGAACGTAGACTTACTGACTATGATGAAGAAGAACAACAAAGAGGCATTACGATATTCACAAGCGTAGCTCTTCTTAACTATGATTTTGAAGGAAAAACTTACTTACTAGAGTTAAACGATACACCAGGTCACATTAGTTTTACTGGTGAGGTATCACGTGCACTAAGAGGTTCTGATGGTGCAGTAATTTTGGTGGATGCACTAGAAGGTGTAATGACACAAACAATTACTAACATACAACTTGCTGTGGGCGAAGAATGGACAAAACCGATACTGTTCATAAATAAGGTTGATAGACTTATTAGAGAATTAAAATTACCACCAGAGAAAATAATTCAGCGTTTCAACGAAATAATTAAAGAAGTTAATGTATTGATTGAGGAAAATGCACCAAAACCATTCAAAGAAAAATGGAAAGTAAACCCAGCGAATGGCTCTGTCATATTTGGAAGTGCTAAAGATGGATGGGGCTTTACAATACCATTGCTAGAGAAGAAAAAATTATCTGCAAAGATAGTTCTAGAGAAATATTACGAGGCTATGAAGGAAAATACTGAAGAACCAATAAGATGGCTACGCGAAAATCTTCCACTGGATGAAGCACTATTAGAGGCAATAATACGACATCTTCCTAGCCCTATTGAGGCACAAAAATATAGAATGCTCAAGTTGTGGCAAGGTGATATAAAGAAAGGATTGAATGTTAAAGATCCAGAAGAAGCTAAAAAAGACTTAGAAACTTGGACTGCATGGTCGCTAATAAATGTTAGAGCAGACGGTCCACTTCTTGGCATGATTACAAAAATATTCATTGATCCAAAAAGTAAAAGGCCTACACTAATTGGTAGAGTGTTTAGCGGAACGCTTCACGAGGGTGATGTGATATACCTTGTTAATGCAAGAAGAACAGTACGCATTAGAAGACTTGGCATAATGGAGATAGATTCTGTGCTTCCTGTTGAGAAAATCCCTGCTGGCAATCTATTCGCTTGCCAATTACCTGAGATAATCCCTGCCGGTGAAACATTTACAAGCGCGGAACTAAAAGATATTCCAGGATTTGAACGAATAGTTTATGTCAGTGAACCTGTTGTTAGCAGAAGCATCAAACCTAAAGATCCAAGAGATTTAGGAAAACTTGGTGAAGTTGTAATGAAATGGGTCAATGCTGACCCAACTGCTACGTTTACTCGTGATGAAAAAAGTGGTGAGTACATCCTAAGTGGAATTGATCCACTGCAAATAGAAATATTGGTAAAACGAATATACGAAGAAGTTCCAATTGAAGTTGGTATTCCTATAATTGTTTACCAGGAAAGACCTCTAGGCCGTGGTATTGAGATTCACACAAAATGTACTGAAGGCCATAATAAATTGAAGCTTTATATAGAGCCTTTAGATGAGAAAACTATCAATTTAATAAAAGAAGGTAAAATCAAAGAATACCAAGATCCTAAGGAGAGAGCCAATATACTAAGAGAAGAAGCTGGATGGGATGCTAAACACGCTAGAAATATCTGGGCAATCGAAGGTTATAATGTACTAGTCAACGCTACAGTTGGTGTACAAAGATTAGATAGAATAAAGTCATATATCATATCTACATTTAGAGACTTTTGCCATGAAGCCGCTTTAGCAAAAGAGCCAGCAGCCGCAATAAAAGTTGTAATAACAGATGCTTATGTGCATGAAGACCCAGCTCACACTAGGGCTGGACAAATATTTGTTATGACCATGTCCGCATTAACAATAAGCTTCCTTACGGCTAACCCAGCACTATTTGAGCCTATATTACGAGTTGACATAAAAGCGCCTGTAGATTACATGAAAAATATAATTTCAATTATAAATCAAAATCGCGGACGTGTAATCACAAATGAAATAAAGGGCGATACTGTTTACATCCACGGTGAAATTCCTGCAGCTGAAGCAGTTAAGGGCTTTGCAGATCAATTAAGATCTTCTACACAAGGTCGCGCGTTCTTTGGTTACCAATTTGAGCGATATAATATGTTACCAAGAGAGCTGCAGATGAAAATAATCATGGAAATTCGTGAACGAAAACGACGTGAAGGTAAAGATGTTCCTGAAGAGCTTCCAACGCCATTCTCATTTAAAGCCAGAATGTATCCAGATCCAAATTATTGGAGAAATGCAATTATTGAACACATCAAGCAGTATGGCAATAAGCTAGTGATAAAAGAAATTCTAGAGAAGTCCCTATCTGAGTAACCCTAATTTATTTCATCTTATTTTCACTTAATGGCAGCAAGGAGTATTTCTTATTCTTTTTGAGTCTAATTGGAGATGAGCGGTATTTTTAAAAGCTACCTTAATTCAAATATACTTAAGTTTTAATACTTTCATGCTTCAATTAAGATTTTATCTTTTTATCATTGAGGTGATAAGTTGGATATTAAATCAATGATAAGAATTGGATATTGGATTCTTATAATCATATATTTCATCCCAATAATAATAAATGTCCCCTACCTTATAGATCTTTGGTATAAAGGTTTAGCGAATCCTTTCTCTGTTTTCTTCTCAGCTCTTCCTATAAGTCGTGTTGTTCTTTCAGTAACACTTCTTATAACATCAATTTTGACATATATAGCCTTACTTTTTGACGGAAAAGGCATAACAGAATATTTACTTAAATCTATACTTGATAATGGATGTTATCCGTATTCGCGGAGTATTTTAAAAATAGAATTAGTGTTTCGCTTTTTTGGGACTCCAATTGTACTTTTACTAATTGCACTTCTAGGAAGTGCACTTAGTTTCGCATTTAGATCAATTATTGTTCTAGTAATATGGTACTTTTACTCAACTCTGTTATTTTTAACATATTATCCTGATTTATCCAAACATGAAGAGTATCTCATGAAAATATTTAAAGAAAGTCAAAAACTATTATCAGAAGCAAGAACTAAAATAATATACGCCGATAAAGAATTAGTCCTAAAAGAGAAAGTTTTGATAAAGCGAGGATGGTTTCTTTCAAAAATAATGAGGCTTGATAATATTTCTTCTTTTGGATATGTTAATAGTCAAAGCGTTTATATAAAGTGCGGGAATTTACCAATACTAATTTTTTGCAGTGATGGCAAACGTGCGTATAAGATACTTAAAGATGTAATAAAGAGAACATCGGAGGAGGTATCTCCTGCATCCATTAGAGAGATTGAACATTATATTTTCATGCGTAGATTAAAGTACTATGGAATAATATTTGTAATTTTTGTAAGCTTTGTATTGCTTTTCGTGATATACGCTTTGCCAATGTTTGGCATTATTTAGCATTATTAAAGTTTCAGCTTATAAGTTTATCATAAAATAAAATAATGTTATTTACATATTTATTTCTAAGGTGTGTATCATTATGATGAAAAAAAGAGATAGAAAAATAAAAGTCATTCCTCAATCAGGTATTTTACAAAAATCTGAATTTGTTGACAAGTTTACTGATTTTCTCGTTAGATTTTCAGAAACATTATTACTCAATGATGAGGAAATTAAAGTATTGACATTTGATTCGAATTTAAGATTTTTAGAACACATTTCGAAAATTAATGATGAATTACAAAAAGAGAGCAATTTCTATTTTCCAGTTGATTTTATTGATAAGGATGTTTTCTACATCTTCGTTATTGAGCCGTTTGTACTTCTTAATTTAGAACAGATTGTTAATTTGTCTCACTCTGAGTTAAAAGTGAAAGCAGCCTTATCAATAAGTCATTTTTATCTTCATAATTCACCTGATTATTATATACTTCCAGTAACTCCTGATTGGTTTGAGCTGCAACATATGTTTCAGTTTAATAAAGTTATCATTAATTCTGGTTTTTTCCTCCTATGTGATGCTGTTAGAGAGTATGAAGCAATGAGACTTGTTGTTTCTGAGTTAATAAAACACGAAAAAACATTGTCTGAATTTGCTATTTCTATACTCAATACATTCATAATGAAAGACATTATATGGCAGTTAACATATAAAAATGAGCCTCTTACCTTTGTATTCTTTATGAATATTATTAGAGAAATGTCTAAAATTGTTCCGATAATGACAATACCGGATAAAACACCTAAGCTTTTAAATCGTAAGATCGACCAATTAAGAAATAAGTTATCTTATATTTTTAGAAGAAACTTTGATTGGATACTCTTTGACTTATTTTCTAGGTTTGGAAATGATACATTCAGAAATATACGCATAGCATCAAATATCATACTGGCCCTTATTCAAGAAACATTCACGAAAATGAGATCATTTACTCTCTAAAGCTTTTCTTATACCCTCTATTATTCCTTTTACAGAGATGCCTATCATCGTTATTCCTTTATGTTCGATAAGATTATGCAAATCCTC
>JAGGXT010000185.1 GCA_021162905.1 Candidatus Odinarchaeota archaeon
GTATTTACTTCTACGGGATGCCCGCGTTAGCCACAGCTACAGAAAGTCATAATTCTAAAAATCTCAAAATTCCAATAAGTGAAGACTCCATATATATTATTAGAACCAAAGAATCTGTAAGTAACTATTTGCTTGCGCTAAGGGACGTTGGAGAAATTAGGTATATATATCATAGCCTTAGAGCGGTATCCATGTACATACCAAAAGATAGAATTAACAAACTTACAAAGTTTGACTTTATAGAAAGTATATCTCCTAACCTTAAGGTAAAAGCGTTAGAAATGGACTCTGAGTATGTGAAAACTAATGATGTCCATATAACATTAAAAGATGCTGTTAAATTAACTAAAGTTGATAAAGTCTGGAATAACTATAACCTTCGTGGAAGGGGGATAACAGTAGCTGTTCTTGATACTGGCATCGACTCAAGACATTACGCACTTGATGATTTAGATGATAATGCTAGCACTGATGATCCCAAAGTTATACTCCATGTATCAATGGTACCTAATGAATCTATATCCGTTATTGCTCCTTACTATGACACCAACGGTCATGGTACTCATGTAGCTGGTATTATTGCTGGCACTGGTGCACCGGATTATGAATACATTGGTGTAGCCCCTGCCGCTAAGTTAATAGACGTAAAAGTATTAGCTGCTGGTGGAAAAGGAGAAACAGAATGGGTCCTTGCTGGAATACAATGGTGCATTGATCATAAAGAAGAATATAACATAACGATTGTTAATATATCTCTTGGTGCTGATGAGAACACTGATGGTACAGATATACTAAGTCTTGCTGTCGATGAGTTAGTCAAGCATGGAATAGTGGCCGTCGTTGCCGCTGGAAATTCTGGTCCGAAACTAGGTACTATTGGCACTCCTGCTTCTTCAAGACTTGCTATAACTGTTGGGGCAACTTTAAAGACAGACCCTATCATAACTTCTTACAGTAGCAGAGGTCCTACGCTAGACGGTCGTATAAAACCTGATGTTGTTGCACCAGGTGGCGGAATTCTTTCTGGAGATGGCATCTATGCACCTATGTGTGGAACTAAAGATTATTATGTCGAGAAGAGAGGTACAAGCATGGCAGCTCCTCATGTTTCAGGAATCGTTGCATTGCTTTTAGAAGCAAACCCAAATCTAACTCCTATGCAAGTTAAATACATTTTAACATCCACTGCAATTAAGTGTGAATATACAGATGCAAAATATAGGCCAAATAATGAAGAAGGATACGGTCTTGTGCAAGCCGATGCAGCGGTTGAGGCTACGCTCAATATCAGTAGCTTACCACAGTTAGATGTTGATGTAACTCCAACTCGTGATTTGTATTACTATCAATGGAACGTAACGTTGATTGTCGACTCGCATGGGGTTCCTGACGTTCAATTTTATATGGTATTCTATAATGAAACAGGATTTCCTATTTTCAGTAAGGTTGGTATTACAAATGAGAGCGGTCTGGCTGAGGTAACTATAAATTCAACAGAATTAGCAGTAAACTTAACAATAACTGGAAATGCTACAGTGACATTTACATTTCTCGCATATAAATTAGGATATGAGTGGACTTCATTCAATTCGTCATTTGTCACGGTTGATTATATACCAGAAGAGGCACCGCCGTCGTTCACGTTTCCGCCATCACTTGAATATATAGCCATAATAGGCATCATCGTCGTAGTAGTTGTAGTCCTCTTTATAGTAAAAGGACGGAAAACAAAGGCACCGATAGCCTCTTAAGACTTATTTTATTTTTTTTATCTTTTTCTACTCTATTACGTTTTTCTTCTACCTATTTTTAATAATCTTGCTAGTAGACCAGTAATCCCTAGAACATAAATGCTCATAGAAAGCAATCTTAATATTGTTGGAAGCATAGCCACTTGTGCTATTAAAATGAAAGTAGGGTATTCAAATGGTGATTGGTACGGCCAGAAATACGGGCCTACTAACGAGATTATATATAGAAATGTTCCTAGTAGCAAGCTTATTGTTCTTATATGGACAACACTCAATGACTCTCTAGCAAGTGCCATTAGTAGAAGCGCAAAAAGAAACAGAGGAATAAATAGAAAACCAGCAAGTATAAGAGTGAATATCTCGCTGAAGGGCACCACAACGTTATATAATGGGAGTGAAAATTGAATGCTCATATAAAAGATTTCAGGATTCAAGTATAAATACGTCGATACCGCTGATAATATCATTAAAGTCACTGTAGTTACTCTCTCGCGACCAACTATTGCCATTGATGATAAGAAAAGTGCAGTAGCTGATATAAGGAGTGTAATATAAAATAAGCTAACAAAAAATATTGGACTTAACATAGGAAGAAATAGCCATCCAATTTCCTGGCCAATTACCATTAACGCGGTGAATCCAATTCCATAAAAGTATATTGAGAAGAATAATGTCGGAGTGTCTCGTCTCTCCGTATATCTTCCACTAAGATATCCTGCAGAGAAGAAAGCAAGCATCCCAGTAATTGTCCAATCTAACAATCTAATTTGAGCAATGATGGATAGTAGAGGTGCTAAGGAAAGATAACCTGCAAAAATTAGCATTATATAGACTATTGCAAATGTGTACGACACTGCTGCTATCTTTGACTTTTCTCTTCCAAATATTGATCCGCTTGTAGCTAGTGATGCGGAGAATGTAAGGAGAATCCATCTTAAAAACTCATAGTTAATAGTAAATCCAAGAACCGTAGGCAACATTCTCTCGAAACTGTAAGTTAAAAATAGTAAAATTATAAATATTAGCGAAATTGCATAGGCGAATGGTGCAAAACGTCTAACTGCGAAGTATGTATAAAAAAGTATACTTGCAGACAATCCAATTAGAATTAAAAGAATAATTAATGTCAGAAAGTATATATCAATTGGTAATTTAATAGGCAATTGTATAGCGGTATATATATTAGCCAAGTAAAAATACAAATAGCTTCCTATTATAATAAGATATGTACCAGCTACTTCCTTTATTCCTCTTCCCATAATAAGAAACCCAGATAATCCAATTAGAAGACCACTTATAGAGAAAAGTGTATAGATAAACATTGAAAGATTCGAAAATTCAAGAAAAAGCCCTGCATGAGTTGAAATTAAGTACGATGAGATTCCAAGTGCTATAAACGCATATCCAAAAAACAAGAACGGCAAAAATAGTTTTATTTTTTCTTTAGCAGTTATATTTTTCATGAAATATACGATTTGAAAGATGCCCGCAACTATGAAAAGTATACTCCCAACAAGCCATAAGCCTCTACCTAAATGATAATATACTCCAACAGATGGCATGTTAAGTCACCAGTGAATATCACATTGATATTTTACTTCTTTCTTTTCTTATAACATTAACGCTTCAAGCAAGTGTAACATATAAAGACCTTGTGTTGAAATAAAAAGATACACTTGACAAAATACAATATATTTAACATTAATGTAATATTTTAAAATTCCTAAAAATTTAACTACTAGTTACTTTAAATAATCCTAAGTACGTAAGTTAATTTTCATGAGGGATGTTTCTTGAGTTTTCATGTAGCCAGCGAAAAAGAAATAGTTGAAGGAAAAACAACAGATATTTATTTTGAACGAACTGTAGAGGTTCTAAAAAAATATGGATTGGATAAGGTTCATGTAGTGGTAGAAGTAACTGCTTATGGTCTGCCAGAAAATTGGCAGTGGGCCGTATTTGTTGGACTTGAAGAGCTAATTCATTTAATGAAAGGCAAGAGAATTAATATGTATGCTATGCCAGAGGGCACAATTTTTAAACCGATGGAACCAGTTGTGAAAATAGAAGGTCCCTATGGGGAATTTGCAGTTTTTGAAACAGCAATTTTAGGAGTTTTATGTCAAGCATCTGGCATTGCTACAAGGGCCGCTAGACTTAGAAAGTTAAGTAAAGATAAAATATTACTTAGTTTCGGAGTAAGAAGGATGCATCCTTCCATAGCTCCAATGATAGATCGCGCAGCAGTAATTGGTGGTTTTGATGGATATTCAGGTATTGCCGCAGAAAAATTTATAGGATTTCCTCCTGCAGGGACTATGCCTCATGCACTTATTTTAGTATTTGGAGACCAACGCGAAGCTTGGAAGGCATTTGATGAAGTTCTACCTAAAGAGGTACCCAGAATAGCTTTAGTTGATACATTGTGGGATGAAAAATTTGAATCGCTAGCAGCTGCAGAGCTTCTTAAAGATAGACTATATGGAGTTAGACTGGACACTCCGGGGAGTAGACGAGGAAACTTTAAGAAAATTATAGAAGAAGTCCGCTGGGAATTAGACATTCGTGGATACAAGCACGTAAAAATATTTGTTTCTGGAGGGCTAAATGAAAAAACATTGCGTGAGTTATCTGATGCGCCAGTTGATGGTTATGGAATAGGTACATTCGTAGCGAATGCACCAACTGTTGATTTCGCACTAGATATAGTAGAGAAAGAAGGAAAGCCCCTTGCAAAGCGAGGAAAACTATCAGGAAGCAAACAAGTTTGGAGATGCAACACTTGTGGATATAGAGAGATAACATTATTCAACGTTACTACTAAAACATGTCCTAAGTGCGGATCGGTAATGGAAGCTCTATTAAAGCCTGTTATTAAAGATGGAAAAGTAGTAGTAAAATTACCTAAAGTTAAAGAAATAAGAGAGTATGTTAAAAAGCAGTTAGAAAGCGTGGAAATATAACATCTAATATTTCTCTAATGTCTATTACATTAAGATCTTCTCTTAGGTACCTTGCTATCTTTATATATCACTGACTAGCTTTCAATGAAATTCTTAACCTCACTTTTGTTATCTTCCCATGTCATCAAATAAGAAATGGCACAATTAATACTCTAAAAACAATAAATTATAGGTTACTCACGATTATATCCAAGCAAATTTGTTTATCTCTTAGGAAGATCAAGTCTTAGTTCTTAATGGAATCGATAACTTTACTGAAATATAACTCAAAATAAATACAACTGGGTGATGAAAAGCAAGATTAGTATTCAACATTTAGAAAACAAAATTTTATTTATCATTATCTAAAAACATATAATTGGTAATTCTCATGAGAAGAACTGGTCTATCTGATTTACCCCTACATGAAGGTAAAGCGCCACCTTGGCTTATAAGAAGAATGATAAAACTCTCAAATGCAATATTAGAAATTCTTATAGATGAATATGGCACCTTTGAACTGCTAAAACGTTTATCCGACCCATTTTGGTTTCAAGCGTTCTCATGCGTGCTAGGATATGATTGGCATAGCAGTGGAACTACTACGGTGACTACGGGTGTTCTAAAAACAGTCATAAATAAATCAGATAAGTTTAAACTCTTTGTAGCTGGAGGTAAGGGCGCTACCAGCCTTAAAACACCAACAGAACTTCAAATGTTGAAACAAAGGTTTGGGTTTAACGATGATGAGATATCTTATTTTATAAAGGTAAGTAAGTTGGTTGCAAAAGTAGATAATACATTACTACAGGATGGTTTCAATCTGTATCATCACTCTCTAATTATAGATGAAGAGGGTCATTGGGCAGTAATTCAGCAGGGAATGGATCCATATTTGCATTATGCACGAAGATATCACTGGTTGTCCGATCGTAAAATAGATTTTGTGAATGAACCACATACAGGTATTATTAGTAATTTAAAAAGAGATATAGTATTGGATTTAACTTCTAGAAAAAGCTCAGAAACAAGAAAAAATATTCTTGAATTAATTCAAGATAGTCCAAGAGAACTTGAATATGCCTTATTAAAAATACAAGATCCTCATCAAAGTCGGTTAATTGAGATATCAAATATTGATAGGCGTGTTATTGAGGCTATCAAATTGAATAAAATACCATATCTAAAAATGCCAAGAAAGATAAATTGGAATGCAATAAAGCAAGCGTATCGTCTTTCTATTTCTCAATTTGAGGATTTCATTCTGATAAAAGGCGTAGGCCCTGCTCTAATAAGAAGTTTAGCCTTGGTTTCAATGCTTATCTGGGGCACTCCTATTTCATGGAAAGATCCCGTAAAATATTCATTTGCACATGGCGGTAAAGATGGTGTGCCTTACCCTGTAGATTTAAAAAGAATGGAACGAACAGCAAGTATTCTGGAGGGTGCAATAACTCAAGCTAAACTTGGGTACAAAGATAAACTCTTTGCCTTGAAGCGTTTAAAGAATATGCTAAAAATAGCTTAAATTATCTCGTTTTTCATTTATAATTTTATAAGCTCGTTTTTTCCTTTTTGGAAAAGATCTATTCTTATTTGAAAAAAATATTCAAAAATTTGGTGTTTTTCCAATAAACTGTTAATAGGCAAACAACATTATAGCTTTTGAAGGAAAAACTATAAATAAATGTTATACATCTCTTTAATAATGACATATTTTCTGTATCTAACAAAAATTAGAGGATGAAAAAAGTATGAATTGGAAAAGAGTTCTTAGTGTGTTGTTCGTATTTTCCCTGTTCTTAATGGCCTTTAACAGTTCGACTACCAAGGTTGTTGCCGTCGAAGATTACCCTGAAGTTGAAGTAGTAATAACAGGTACAGCTGGCTCTCCAATAATAGAGGGTGTTCTCAGTATAGCTGTCGAGAACCTAAAGGATGTCGGAATAAAGGCAAGAGCCGATTATGTTGACTTCCACGTATTGCTGTCAAAATTATTCGCTGGTGAGCTGCAAGCTACATTCTTCGCATTTAACATAGGTGTCGAGCCAGATCACCTATATGACTTCTTCCACAGTGGTACTGCTTATAATAGCATAATTTGGAGATATTCAAATGCGACTTATGATGAAATAGTCGAAAATATGATGCATGCTAAGACTAAACAAGAAGCATTGCAATATGCATGGCAAGCTCAGGTTATATTACAATATGAACAACCTCTAACTGTTGCTTACAACAACCTATTATTAACACCATTTAACAACAAGACATTCCATGGCTTTGTTAAGGGTATCGGTAGAGGTGCACCAAACTTCTGGACATACTTAAACGTAAGATTCCTAAACGACTCTCCTGGTGGAGACTTTATAGTAGCTCAATCATACAGGCCACTACCCATATTCAATTACTTCAACGAGGAAACAGATGCCTATACAATGGAAATATTAGGCTTGATATATGATGGCTTAATCGCTGGATGGTATGCTAACTCATCAACAATAATTGACATTCCATGGCTAGCAAAATCCTGGAAGGTCAGCTATTTCACAGTTGGTGAAGAAGAACATATGAATATAACCTTGTATCTATTTGATAACATAACATGGCATGATGGTGTACCATTTAATGCAGATGACGTCGCTTACACCTATTGGACTTTCATAAACATGACCAATGCTGGTATATACACACCACTAACCGACTACCTAATAAATGTATATAATGTTACTGTCTGGAATGCAACTGCTGTGTCAATTTACTCATCTGCTGCTGGATACTTCGAATTCCACAGAGCATTATCTGCTCCTATATTCCCAAAGCATATATTGCATGATATAATCTATAACAGACTTGGTGGATCAACAAACTTAACTCAAGCACTAGAGAAGCTGGTAGTAGTTAAGTTTAACGCAACAGACCTAGTAGGTACTGGTCCATTTATGACCCCTGAAGTTTATAATGACCGTTATAACGCAAGCTTAACTGATGTCTTTTATGACAACACGACCTTAACAACAACATTAGTTAAATATCCAGACTTTAGATTCCCAGCAGTTAAGGATTATCTAAGAAATGTTACTGGGGTGTCTGAAAACGGCCCAATTGCTCCAAGAGGTCCATGGGTCGATAAAGTAATCTTCAAGGTTATACAAGATGACAACGTAGCCATATTGAACTTATTAGGCGACCAAGCTCACTTGAGAGACTCATTCATAGATCCTGAATATCTAGACCTATTAGAAGCTGCTAACAACGTTGAAGTATATTCAGTCTGGCGTCTAGGCTGGGGTCACATATCATTTAACTGTGAGTTGTTCCCATTCAACATAACTGCATTCAGACGTGCATTCTCATACACATTTGACAAACAAAAGGTATCTGATTATGTATTCCAAGGTTACTCTCAGCCACTTGATAGCGTAGTTCCACCATCTGCTGGTGAATGGTGCTACGAAGAAGACTTGCCATTCCACTACTACTATCACGATAATGCATCTGCAATCAAAGAATTAGAATCTGCAAACTTCAAGGACTATGATGGCGATGGATGGAGAGAATGGAATATAACTGTAGCTCCAACTCCTGGCCCTGGTCCAGCCCCAACCCCAGGAATACCCATTGAATACATAATTGGCGGCGTAGCAGTTGCTGTTGTTGTAATAGTTGCAGTAGTATTCTTCATGACACGTAAGAAGTAAACATTCACTTTTTATTTATTTTATTTTTTATATATACTAACTACTTGTTTTTATTGTAATTTCATCATAGCTAATGTAAGTTAGATATTCTTTGTTTAATAGAATAGCTTGTACAAATCCTAAAATTTATAAAACTATTATTTTTATTATCCACAGAAGAGAGATATATGGTGTCTTATATATGTCGGAGTTTTCAGTTTTTAAAACAAAGCGTTTTTTGATATATTTAGTTATATTTATACTTTGTACATCACTAC
>JAGGXT010000007.1 GCA_021162905.1 Candidatus Odinarchaeota archaeon
ACTTTCTTGATTTTTGCACAGATTCTCTCCAAATCATTTTTTGTTTCTGGTAGTTTTTCGATAGCTGCAAAAATTGAATGTTTTCTTTTTCCTCCTTTTTTTATTTTTCTTGCAATGAATAATATTTCACGTCTCCATGTACTTTCAGAGAAGTTTAATCTTTTTTTACCAGTAATAATATACTCAATGTTATAGTTTTCTGAAAGAAACTTTCTTATCCCGCTTGCACTTTTAACTCTTAGAAATGCTGCAGGAAGGACGAATGCTAATCTTCCATTCTCTTTAAGAAATCTATCCGCAAGCAAAATGAAATATCCGTAGTATCCGAGTTGACCATGTAGGTAATCCTTATAATCTTCAAATCTATCATAAAGTAGTTTCTTATAGTCCTCTGGAATTCTTTCTTGTCTTGTAAAAGGCGGGTTCATTATAATGACGTCATATTTCGTCAGAATAATTTCTTCTGGTTCTTCTTCTCCAAGTCTGACAACGCCTTTAACATGTTTTCCTTCTTCAATGAACATATCGAGATTTGTTTGACCCCTTAATATAGTTTTTAAACCAGCTATTGAGGGTATTTTCATATTTGGTTTAAGTTCTGTGGAATCCCAAATGGCAATATTTACTTTATTTGTGTGATACTCTGGGGATTGTAAAGCCAAATGAGACGCTGCAACACTTGCAGCAAATGGCATTACATCAACTCCAAGTAATTGTTCAATAAATAATTCATGCATTTTCTGTGAAAATTCTTTTCTTTCTGCCTCTAAAAGGTACTTTTTTCTTCTATAGGCTGCGACAAGTAAGCCTCCGCTTCCTACGGCGAAATCTGCTACTTTTGCATTATAATGGTCTATGGCAAGCCAAGCAAGTAAGTTTGCTGCAAGTACATTAGTATAGAATGCTGCTACATATTTGCGTACATCTAGAGGTATTAAGTCGTGAAATATTGTGCCAAGTAGATCTCCACCAATTTTCTCCGGACTTATGCTTTTTATAACATCAATAATTATCTTAACTATATCTACGTAACGTTTGGGAATTTTGGATGCAACATCATATGAGAAAATAGCTCTATAATTGACAGTAAGGACTGATTTAAAATATTGATTTAATTGTGAGGGCGTCCTTAGCTGGTCTGTCTCTATTTCTGGAAAGTCTAACTTTCTGGATAGAACATGATAGAATAAAAGTTGATTTACGAGTAGATAAGCTGATGCTAACCTTAGTTCCTCAACAGGGTATTTTCTTTCCTCTTCGTAGTTAAGAATGTTTTTAAAAACATGTTCACCGCCAAATATTTCCTCTAATTGTTTTCCAGCTAAATGTTTAAGGCCAACAGTAATGTAATTTGCTGATTCTCTAAGGCTTTTTATAATCCATTCTATATTAGGTTCGATGTACTTTGGAGGTGTAAGGATCTGTTTGCTAAGCTTCTGCGCTATCTCAGTTAACGTACCTTCATAAACAGTGAAATTCTTCCTTGTATCTTCTGGAAGGAAAATTAATATAACCTTAAATTTTAGGGTCTTTAGCATTTCTTTTAATACTTCTATAGGTATTGGTTCGGACAATTTGCTTGGATACAATATAGCAAATCCGCCCTTTATACCTAATTCTCTATGATATTTTAAATAGTCATTCTGAATTTTGCTAATCGCCGTTAATAGCTCATTTTCGGTGAATTTTGCTTCTATAGGATAAAGACCTGCATTTTCGCATAATATATCTACCTCTCTTCGTCCAGCAGGCGTATGAATTGATGCGAAGGGTATTGCTTTAACACCGAATTTCTCAAGCTCATCCTTTAAAAATGCAGTTACTGTATTTTCTGTTGGTTTAGGAATGCTCATTCCAAATCCCCATTTATTTTTTGAGTAACATTCTTTTATAACTTACTTTCTTTCTATATGCTTTCATAATCTCATTTTAAAAGAGAACAAACCCTTATCTTATCGTTTTTCCTACTAGGAGGGAAAAAGTGAGCTATCGAATTTCCTACTGGGAGGGAAAAATTTCACTCGGCTTTTAGGTGGGTTCTAGCCGGTCTCGAATTTATTTTCAGAGTTATTTTTTAAAGTATTTAACTTTTAATCGACTTTTAGAGTGGCTCTAGCTGCTTTTGTCGGGGTTTTTAAGCCGCTTAGGGAATAATAGTAAGATTTTTAAATCAACTTTCAAGGTTTGAGCTTTCTGAGGTGTTTGGCGTGAGGGCGGTGAGGATATTTAATTCGGTTAGAATAAGAGTTGGAAGAGGGTGCAGGAATTTGCACAAGTGGGTATTCATGGGGCTTTTTGTATTCTCACTGCTCTACGCCGAGTTTATAGTTGCGTACACCTCACCAGTTGGCCCTATGACCAGCTTGGCTATTTTTGTTGATGAAAGCGGTAATGAGATCGAGAACGCTCTTGGTCGTTTTACAATAACTGACCGTGTACATTTCTTAGTTAAGGGCAGTGGCCGATACAGTTTTAGGGTTTTAGATTTTCGTGGGAAGGTGATTCTTTCAG
>JAGGXT010000032.1 GCA_021162905.1 Candidatus Odinarchaeota archaeon
TAGTTAAACAGGTTACAAAATTTTATATTCTAGAGCTAATGTTTTTATTAATGGGTTATACATTAATAATGGGTGTTATTTTATGACGGAAACTGAGGAAAGGCAGAGAATCTGGATTTTTGTAGATCCTTTAAGATGTAGCGGATGTAGACTTTGTGAAATTGCTTGTTCTTTGAAACATGAAAATATCATATGGCCTGAAGCGTCCAGAATCAGAGTTTTTGAACTAATCCCTGGAGTTGATGTACCACATCTTTGTGTCCAATGTCCTGATTATCCATGCGTGAATTCATGTCCAACTAAGGCTCTCTCCATTGATGAAGCTACGGGTGCTGTTTTAGTTGATGAAGAAAAATGCGTGCGCTGTGGAGTATGTATAAAAGCATGTCCTGGAAATATTCCAAGAATACCAAATAATAGGAAGTCTGTTGTTATTTGCGATCTCTGTGGGGGAAATCCTGCTTGTGTTGATATATGTCAAGAAGCAGGGTATGGAGCGTTATCATTATTTAAAGGAATTTACAATCAAATATTTCAAACGTATGCCAAGAATCCTCTTGAAAAGAGCTTTGATATAGCCAAAAAAATGTATAACTGGGAGGAGATATGATATGCTTTACGGCTATACTGGCAAACTACTAGATGTAGATTTGTCGTCCGAAAGCATTAGAATGCGTACTTTAACCGAAGACGAAGCTAAAAAATGGTTTGGTGGGCGTGGACTAGGAACTTACATCCTTTGGAAAGAGCTTGGTGATAGATGGGAGTATGTTGATCCATTAGGTGAGGAAAACCTATTACTTATATTAAATGGGCCTTTAAGTGGATATTATCCGGGGACAAAAGTTGCTGTGGTCTCTAAATCGCCAGAAAGTAATGGTGTAGTTGGATCAGTACTCTCAAGTGAAGTTGGAATGGAGCTAAAAACAGCTGGTTACGATGGAATTATTATTCGTGGCAAGGCTGACGGTCCAAGATATTTAATTATTCATGATGATTACATTGAACTAAGAGATGCATCCAAGTATTGGGGAATGCGTGGTGTTAAATTCGTAAGAACCATTATTAAAGAAATATATGATGAATTCATTAAGAGAGAAGGGGTAAAGGGAATTCCAAAGGAACCAGCAATAATGTACATTGGACCGGGTGGTGAAAATAAAGTAAGATTTTCAGCAGTTATGGCTAAATGGGCCCATGCTGCTGGCTATGGTGGATATGGTGCTGTAATGGGATCAAAAAATCTGAAGGCTATAATAGTTAAAGGAACCGGACCATTACCTCCAGTTGCTAATATTGAGAGACTTAAAGAGTTGATTAAGCAAGTCTATAAGAGAATTTTCGAAAAAGCATCTTTCAGAAATTGGGGAACCGTTGCTGGTGGTTACAATGTGGGTGCTGTTAAATCAAGCGAACCGGTAAGGAATTGGCAAGAAGAGTGGCATGAGAATTCAGAGATAAGTGTAATAAATTTTGAAAATAGAGCTTGGATAAAGCGATTTTGGGGAGATTACGGATGTCCCGTAACTTGCATGAAAATTTCATGTTTAAAATTTGGCCCTTATAAAGGTGCAATCACAGATGGCCCTGATTACGAGTTAATTGCATATGTAGGTCCGAATCTTGGAATTTTCGAACCAGAAAAAATTGTTTATCTATCCTGGTTAATGGACGAGTACGGATTAGACGCTATAAATGCTGGTAATATCTTAGGATTCACTGCTGAGTTATTTGAACGTGGGATTCTTACAAAAGAAGATTTAAATGGCATTGAACCCAAATGGGGAGATGCCGATGCGTTTGCTAAATTAATTGAGTTGATCGTTAAGAGAGAAGGTATTGGTAAAATTCTTGCCGAAGGAACATACCGTGCTGCTGTAAAAATAAGTGAAATGAAAAATGTTGATGTGTTAAAATATGCTGTTCAAGTAAAGGGAATCGCTGTTGGAGCTCATGGCATTAGAAGCGAAATGGATTACACTAACCCGATATCATATGTCCCATCAGTGCAAGGCGGTGATCATACATCCACAGCTAACCCATTAATAAAGCAAAAAGGTGAACTAGCAATAATCTTTAATGATTCAGCCGTTACGTGTGCATTCCTAGATTGGGGTGTTTCTGAAGAACTTATAGAATTCACTCGAGTAATCACAGGATGGAATATAACTTTAGAAGAGTGGTACAATGAAATAGCACTTAGAATATTACATCTACAACGAATTCTTCTTTTACTGGGAGGTCCAGATGTGTACTGGGATCCTCGAATACATGATGATAATCCACCTAGATTTTATGATCCTCTCCCAAGTGGTCCATTTAAAGGAAAAGCTCCAAAGAGAGAAGATGTCATCAGTATGAAAAAACAGTACTATACTGAAATAGGATATGACGAATATGGAATTCCAAGAGAGGAGGTTCTTGATAGATTGGGAATCCCAGATGCAAAAAGGGCGATCATGAGAATACGAGAACGACTGAAAATATAAGCATATATTGGTGATGTCATGAGAGTTAAAGTTCGCTTCTTCTCAGAGCTAGCAAGAATAATAGGAAAAGAACATCTTATAGAGATTCGTGAAAATACAAGTGTTAAAGAGGCCCTTGAAACCATACTTAAAGAGAAAAAAATTAAACTTAAAGATATTTATAATGACTACTTTATAATCGTTAACGGAAAAGTGGTTAAACTGGATTTTGTCCTCAAGGGGAATGATGAAATTCTTATAGTTCCAATGATATTTGGAGGACTTATATTTAAATGAATGACTGCTAGTTGTATTCGCTAAAGTGCATAAAAATAGAGAATGAGAAGCCCTAAATCTTTCTTACAAAATGTCGCTAAGAAAGCCTCGTATTTCAATGCGGGGATGAATTAGGGAGAAGGGATGGTGGGTTTCTTTAGACAAATTTTAAATATCTTGATGCACAAATGGAGTATGTCAAAAACAACGATTCGAGGAGGCTAAGAAAATAAAAAGGGTGAATAAATTCCGCTTAAGACCATCTGAGGAGCAAGAGAAGGCTTTGTTCAGCTTATGCGAGATGTCGGCAGTGTTATGGAACAAGTTGAACTACATTAGGAGACAATCATTCTTCGAAGGAAGATTTGACTGGAAAGAATGTGCTGACGAACTATACAACGAATTTAAGCGAATACTGGGTTCAGCAACGACACAACAAATCATAAGGAAGAATAACGAGGCTTGGAGGTCATTTTTCACACTGTTAGGGTTGCAAAAACAAGGTGGGCTTCCACCACACATTCGTAAGGTTTCCCCTCCCCGCTATTGGAAGGATAGAGGAAGTGGTAGAAGAAAATTGCTGACCGTCATTAGAAATGATTGTTACAGGATTGAAGAAGTGGGAAACAAGAAGTGGTTGGTATTGCCCAAGAAGTTAAAGATTCGTATAACGGGAGAAATCAGATGGAGAGGAAAACAAGGGAGGTTAGAAATCCACTATGACGAACTGACGGGGAGGTGGTATGCTTATCAGAGTGTGGAGGTAAATCAACCAAGTGCCACCTCCCCGTCTGGAAGGAAAGCATTCGTAGATTTGGGACTCGTGAACATCATAACGGCCTGGATTGAAGGAGAAAGACAACCAATCGCTTTCTCGGGCAAACCTCTATTGGCAGATTGGTGGTATTGGTCTAAGAAAATAGCTTATTATCAGTCGATAGCGATGAAAGCGAATAAGCGTCGCACAACAAAGAGAATCAGAAAATACTATCGCAAGCGGAAGCTGAGATTTAGACACGCAGTCAATACGATGATATTCAGGTTCGTTAAACTCTGCTACGAGAAGGAAGTAACAGAAATTGTTATCGGAGATGTTAAGGGAATAAGACGGAACAACGACAAGGGAAGCAAAGTCAACGCCATGATTCACAATTTCTGGAGCTTTGAATACATCATCGACAGATTGACCACAACAGCAGAAAACTTCGGAATCAAAGTCAAATTGATTAAAGAAAACCACACGTCTTCCGTTTGTCCAAGATGTGGTTCAACTAATGCGTATAGGCACAAGAGATTGTTCAAGTGTCTAAACTGTGGTTTGGAAGCTCACAGAGATGTCGTGGGGGCGTTAAATATAGCCCGCCTCTCCCTTAACGGGACAGGCGGGTTTAACGGGGGGTTGGCACTCCCCGAGCTACCGAGGGTCCATCCCTTGGTAGCTCAAACCTCCCCGTTGGGAATCCTCGCACTTTAGTGCGGGGAGGATGTCAAATATGTACTCTAAAAATATCTATCTATCGTTGCCTTTAAGAGATATTTTAGAAAAATAACTTTTAAGCATGTCTGAAAGCATGTCATCAATACTTGGGTATTTTGAGAAATCAATGTACCTATTCTTTGCGACGCTCATTATGGTCTTATCAAGTGATCTTATTATCCACGGTATTTTGTATATACGGTAAAGATAGAGAAATGCTAAAAAAGATGCTATTATGATAAGAAGCACAATAATAACGATATAAAAGTTATTTATCATGCGGAGAGTCCCCCTTCTGCTAATTTCTATTTAAAACAATTTCATCTATATAAACGTTACCTTGGTCTCAGTACTTCCGCACTATTTTCGAAATGAATACGCTCCTATACGCCAGGATTCGCCTTGGTCCCATGAAATTTCGAAATCTCAATAAAAATAATTTTCGCAGCTAATACAAATTTTTCACCTAATTAGTGCGGAAGTACTGGGTCTTAATTCATTATTCTTAATATCGAATTCTTGGATCCAATATTCCATAAATTATATCAATAATCAAACTTGTCAAAACTACAATAATCGCAAAAAATAGCGTTACTCCCATTATTATCACAACGTCATATAAAAAGAGAGAATAGTACAAGAATGACCCTAAGCCGGGCAAATTAAATACTATTTCCACAATAACTGCCCCACCTAAAAGGCTGCTAAAGCTGAATCCAATAACTGTTATCATCGGAACTGATATATTCTTCAAGGCATGCTTTAAAATCACTTTTTGCGGGACACCTTTAGCTTTAAGATACATTATGAATTCAGAGTTAAGCACATCCAGAATACAATTTCTAATAAATCTCGCGTAGATACCACCATATATCAATCCTAAAGTTAGTGCTGGCAAAGAATATATAAACAGAAGATAATAAAATGCATCAAAATCTCCCAAAAGCAGGGCATCTAAAATCGGTAGGCCAATAACTCTATGCGATGGCATACGTTTAATTAAAGGAGGTATAATTCCTAATTTATCATAAACTATGTACTTTATGATATAACCCAAAATAAATGCTGGCATAGCATTCATTGAAAGAGAGAAAGTTCTAACCAAATAATCTACAGTTGTGTCTTGCTTAAGAGCCGATAATATTCCTATTGGAACTCCTATTATTAAAGCTATTAATATTGACATTATAGCTAACTGCACCGTAAATGGAAAAATCACTAATATCACAGGAAAGATTGGTGCACCTATTGTAGGTGCCTCTAAACTGTTTGTAATTATACCCTTAAGAAAGAAGTAAAATTGATCAAAGAAAGGGTCTTCGAGATGGTATTTTTTCCTTACTTCTTCAACAAACCAAGGCTTTGCTTTAATTCCACCAGCCCAAGCCCTAGCTAAATCAGAAGGTATAATATATCCAATGGTAAATGTTATAAACACAACTCCAAGGATCGTTGGAATCAATGTTATAAGTCTCCTTATTAAGTATCTTGAAAAGTCTGCCATGCAGATCACTTAGCCAAGTGATATCTGCATTAAACATTCAATATTCCCCTCATCAACATTATATATTTTTCTTTAGAGGATATCAAATTAATTTAAGATTTTGAGTATAAAAGCAAGTAATAAATTTTCATTTCTTTAATTTCAATCCGTTCATCCTAAACAATGTGGTACATATGCAAGTATATTTATATCTTTATCTCTTTAAGTATTAGTGAGGCGAAAATCCAAATGATGCCCGCAATCGTTGAGAGAGAAAGAATTGTTTACCCTTTTGCAGCCATTGTGAATCAAGACCTTCTAAAGTTAGCTTTGATAATAAATGCAATAAACCCCAGAATAGGAGGCCTTCTTATACGAGGTGAGAAAGGGTCTGGAAAGAGCATGGCAGTTAGAGCTCTAGCGGATTTACTTCCAGAAATTGAAGTTGTCAAAGGTTGTCCTTTTAATTGCAATCCTCACGACCCAACAAATATGTGTGATGTTTGCCGTGAGAAATATTATAAAGGTGAACAACTACCTATTGAGAAGAAGAAAATGAAGGTAGTCACTCTACCAATTGGTGCCACAGAAGATAGAGTTATAGGTTCTCTTGATATAGAAAAAGCAATAAGAGAAGGTATAAAAGCGTTGCAACCTGGAATTCTTGCAGAGGCTAACCAGAATATCTTATATGTTGATGAGATAAACTTATTGCCCGATCATATTGTTGATGACATCCTTGATGCTGCGGCATCTGGATGGAATATCATTGAAAGAGAGGGAATTTCTGTTTCTCATCCATCAAGGTTTATTCTTGTCGGAACCATGAATCCTGAGGAGGGTGAACTAAGACCTCAACTTCTTGATAGATTGCCATTATCGGTTACAATACGTGGAATTAGAGATGAAGACTTACGAATAGAAGTAATTAGACGAAACATAGAGTTTTCCGAAAACCCTATTGAGTTCCGAAAAAAGTATGAGGAAGAACAAAATAAGCTTAAAGAACGCATAATTAAAGCTAGAGAGCTTCTTGAAAAAGTGGAAGTACCAGAGCCTATATTGAGGGCGGTCGCTAGATTATGTTTATCTTTAAATGTAGATGGACATAGACCCGATATTGTAATAATTCAAGCAGCTAAAGCATTGGCTGCATTCTCTGGTCGAACAGCTGTAGAGGTGAATGATATAAAGATAGCTGCTAAATTAGCATTATCCCATAGAACGCGTCGCGGTGGGTTTGAGGAACCTGCATCTTCAGATGAAATTGAGCAGACATTAAATAAAGTTATATCATCGCTTAAGGATTTTTTTCGTTCAGGAAAGAATTAAACAAGCTCAAAAAGAGTCAGAGCTTCCTATAGATCAGCAAGCTCAGAAAGCATATCATCATAAAAAAGAAGAGAAAGAGTTTTCATGGGTAAAAACAAAAAAGCAAATTCCATTTAAACGAAGCACCGTCATTGCGCTTAAGAAAACAAAAAGATGGGATTTCTCGTTTTTCAGAAGAAAAGCATTTTCATCACTCACAGACAGATTTAAACCTAAGGGGCAACTCAAAATTGGTGAAAAAATAAAGACAATACGAGATACAAGAACATCAGATGGTGTTGTGTTGAGGAAAAAAGCTAGCAAAGAAGAAGAGAAAGTAATGATTGAGATACCCTCTATAGGCGCTGCTTTAATTGATGTATCTAAATCTACAAGGCTTGATATAAATAGAGATCTCCTCGAAAAACGGTTAACGCCTAAAGATATCGGAATTAATATAGCTAAAATAAAGACAAAAGTTAGACTTAGAACACATATAGGTAAAAGCGCATTAGCGATAGTCTCTGTTAATAAGGGGCGAATTATAGGATTTGAAACACCAACATCCCTTACAACCGATATCTCTTTTATCCCTACACTAAGGTATGCTGCTTTACGAAGTATAGGGTCTGACAAAAGAATTCCTGTAAAAATTAGGCCCCCAGATATTAAGAAAAATGTTAGAATGTATAAGGCTCCACTAACAATAGTATTTGTTATAGACTTGAGTAAAAGTATGGAGTTTTATTTAAAAATAATATCAGAAGCTATTCTCTATTTACATAAAAAGGCCTATAGAAAGCGTGATAGGGTAGGCCTAATAACCCTTCAGGGCGATGAAGCAAAGATAAGATTTCATCCAACAACAAACATAAATATTGTCGCTAGGAAGATTGGTGAATTAGAGGTAGGGGGAACAACGCCTCTTGCTGATGGACTAATAAAAGCAGCATACGTCTTAACATATGAGGCTAGACGAAATCCAGATTCAATTCCGATAGTATTTTTAATCAGTGATGGTATGGCTAATGTCCCTCTTAGATATCCATACTTTAGATATCCTGGCCTAAAAGCATTAATGGATGCTCAAAATGATGTGATAACAGCAGCTAGATTATTAGCATTAAGGAAAATCCCAGTTGTGGTTATCAATCCTCTTCATATTGATAAATGGTCATCTGATCAAATCATTTCTCCAACAGCTTTGCTGATATGGATTGCACAGATAACTAAAGGTTACTACTTTGGTTTTCGAGAGAAATGGTTTAGAGGCACATTAACGAAAGAAAGATTGTTAAAATCTATAGAAAAGGCTATTAGCATAATTTCTGCATCTAGGCATATTTATCAATAGAAAATAGTGTTGCTATCTATAGACAATTAAGATTTCACTAAGATGACGCATAAGTTTTTCATGGAAGAAAAAATAATAAATAAGATGGTGATGCATACATATTAGTAGTTAATATCAAATGAATCTCAATGATGTGGGTGATTATTTTGTCACAACAAGATTATGATGATATTTATGAAGTAGTTAAGTCAAAAACGGGATTGAGCAAAGAAGAATTCAAGGAGAAAGTTGAATCTGTAATTAAAGATTATGAAGAATTTATAACACCAAGAGCTGCTGCGTTAATAGTTGCTAAAGATTTAGGCATAGATACCGAGGAAATTATCAATCCTCCAGTTACGGGCCGTCTCTTAGAAGTAGGGCCTATCAGAAAAACATCTGGTGTATCAGGAGAAACACCTTATGTCCTATTTGTTGTTGTGAATGAAAATTCAAGAATATGGTGTGTTGCATTTGGAGAAGAGAATATTCGTAAACTGAGAGAACTTGACGATATGGTTATCAAGATAAGAGGTTATACTAGAGCAAAGATAAGGGGAAGAGAGTGGGTTAGAGTAACCGAAAAATCTACAATTGAAGTACTAGAAGATGAAACTCTACCGAAAATAACAGAATTAAAAACAGCTTGGGCTGAGTCGCTAAAGGCAGCAAAAGAGTCATTTGGATCATTTATAGTTAAAGCTGCTGTTGTTGAGGAAGATACAAGCGAATACTTTGCATGCCCTATTTGTAAGAAAAGTTTAGATGTTTCGGATTCAGAGTTTGTTTGTCAAGAACATGGCCCAGTAGAGCCGATTGTCCGAAAAGTGTACCATTATGTAATATCTGATCCCTCTGGCATGTTCCCTGCAGTTTTCTTTGGTGAACCACCATTAGAGTCCCTCTTTAAGAAAATAATTATAACTAAAGGATACTTTAAGGGAGATGAGTTTCAAATCTCAAAAATTTATGAAGTAAAAGAAAAGCCATAACATTTTCTTTTTAAATTATAAAAAGATTAGTTCAATGTTATTTTGTAGGTGATATTATGAACGTTGTTGATTCTGCGAAAAACGCATTACTTGCAGTGCTCGAAGCTGAGCCAGGAGAGAAAATCTTAATTATAGCAGATCAAGAGAAAGAAGAAGTTGCAAATGCCTTTTCTAATGCAGCACTAGAAATTGGATTATGGGCAAGGCGAATTATATTAGAGAAACCAAAAGAGTATAGAAAAGAGGTACCTGTGTATCTTAAGGAAATTGTTTTATCAAGTAACGTAGATATTTTCATGAATCTACTGCGTGGTGTAGCCGAAGAGGTATCATTTAGAATACAGTTAATTAAGCTTGAAACAAGACGAAAACTTAGGCTTGCTCATTGTCCTGGAGTCACAATTGATATGTTAAAGGATGGTGCATTGTCTCTAACAATAGATGAATATAGAAAAATGCAGGATTTAGCTCAGCGATTACTTTTAGCTCTTTCCGACGTTGAAAAGGTTATCGTTAGAAATCCACATGGTACAGATGTGGAATTTTCTGTAAAGGGAAGAACCTTCTTTACGGACGTTAAATTTGACTGGAAGACAATGAAATGGATAAATATACCAGTAGGTGAAGTCATAGTGGCCCCTGTTGAAAATGGTATGAATGGAGTAATTGTAGCGGATCTAGCAGCAGGTGGAATTGGTAAACTAAAAAGCCCAATTAAATTCATTGTTGAGGAAGGAAGTATTAGAAGCATAGAATGTGAAGATCGAGAGGTTAAGAATCGAGTAACTAATCTTCTTCTAAATACTGATAGTATGTCCAAAACAATAGGCGAGTTTGCAATCGGGTTGAATAAAAAAGCAAGGATAACTGATGAATTTTTAGAAGCTGAGAAAGTAGACAAAACCGTACATTTTGCATTTGGGAATAATGAAGACTTCCCTGGAGGTAAAAACACATCGCGAATTCATATAGATTTTCTATTAAGCAAGCCCGATGTTACAATTATATACGAAGATGGTAGAGAAAAAGATATCATGAGGAATGGGCAGTTATTACTTTAATACAATTAATTGTTATAACATCACTCACTCTATTATGGAAAATAAGCTTTTCAAACTTGAAATCTCACCCCAAACAATTAGCACATCCCCCTCTTTAAAAGATTTAGTATCTCTTAATAATTTATTTTCCCTAATAATTGCAAGAATATTTAAACTCGTTTTTTCTTCAAATGTTTCTGGTGTCATGGTAATGATCGGACTATTTTTATTGATTCTTAATGGGATGGGTGGTGGTATTTCCGTTGCAATGTCATGATAACAACCAACAATATATTTCGCAACAGATAGTGCAGTCGTACTCAGTACCTCGTCGGCAAATTTGCTTTTTAGAAGAAGATTAGCAATTTCATCCCAGTATACTCTTGCAATAACTTTAACATTTGGATTAATTTCCTTAGCTCGTTCTGCAATTATAGGATTGATGGTGTCATTATTGATAGATATAATAACAGCTCTAGCGTTCTCAATACCAGCAGACTTAAGAATATTTCTTGATGTAGCATCTCCAAAAATTACTGGTATATCATCTGCTATCAATTCATTTACCACATCACTATCCTTTACATCAGATAATGTAACTAAAACAAATGGTATCTCAAGTTTCCTAAGAACCTTTACAATACGTTTACCTAAATGTCCAAGGCCAATAACAATTATATGATTTCTCATCCTTTGAGCCTTCAATACAGCCTTCTCCTCATAAGTCAAGGTTCGCACCTCTACAAATGCCATAATCGGTGATGTTTGAATTAAAAACATTATTATCTGAGCTATGGTCTCTGCGATATTAGTGGGATTATAATTTAAAGTCAGAAAGAGGGTAAATTTTTCTGGCGTTAAGTCAATATTCCCTAAAATCGCAACAATAAAAAACAAAAACAACAAGATCAAAAAGTAGCTTAAAGCAAATTTTAGAAGCTTGATATAATAAATTAGCTGCAGAAGGATAATTAATAAGTTATCTCTTATTCGCTTAGCTATTTTCGACAATTGACACCATCTCATTACGCTATGAGATTCAAATATTGTCTATTTCTTCTTGATAACAATTTATATTTTAAATTTATAATTCTTATAGCCATGATACCACAAACTTTTTTAGTTTTGCAATCTTTAAGTTTAAATTGGCAAAAGGAACTTGTAAAAAACAATTTAGCAATACGTTCAATAATAACAATTTTGATATTGCATAGTAGCAAATGTTGGTGGAAAAATGTCTAGTAAAAAAGGTAGTATATTGATGATTATAGGGCGTTTACTGTTATTAATTGCTGTATTCTTCTCAATAGCAGTAATAATTCTTACAGGAATAGGGTTATTTCTTATAATTATGCTAAGTATTTTTCTTGGGGTTATAGTGTGGAACATCGTTGGAAGCAAATCAATAGTCCTGCTAGATAAATTGCTTATAGCACCTACAAAAAAGGTTTATGGAAAAAACCTTTTCTTACTTCATTCAGAAAAGCCGCCGATGGGTTCAATTTTGGATCGACTATTTGCCGCAGTTGACGACTCGATACTACCAACTCTCTTTCTCTTCGGGATATTCAACTATGTTCTCGGAGCTTTAGGAACTTTAAATGCCCCTATTTTTAACTATTTAGCTGTATTCTCAGCACCAATTCTAGGACTCATAATTCCAATTCTTAAGGTCATGCTGGACTCAGACTTGGTAAGATTTTACCCAGATAAGCGTCTACTAGAACCAGTTGGTCGTATGTATTTACTCTATTTACGTAGCATAGCTGGTTACACTGCAGTTGCATCTTTTTTAATTACAATAATTCAAGTAGCGGGAGATATTACTCAAGCATTAATTACAATGGCGGCCGTGTTTGCACTGGCATATATACAGATATTCTTCACAGTTTTCGTATATAATTTCTTTCATGGAAAGTATGTTGAAAAACTGAATGAGAAACTAAGAAACGAAATGGAGTACCTAGAAATTCGATATCGTGAGCTTCCCATGGGCATATTCGGGCATGTTATTAAGGTTGCTGAAGAGGAAAAACCTATGCCAGAGTAACGATATCCTTTTGGAAGATAGACAAGTTTGGCTTAAGGTAATCCTAGAAATAGCTACATTCTTTTTTATTTTGTTTTCATTTATTTTCATATAAGATATTTTTATAAGACTGCTAAACCATATAGTAAATAGTTTTTCTTAAGAATTTTTAGGATGATGAGAAAATTGTGGTTTAGAAGGCTTTTGTCGCTGATTTTAATTATAATTTTGGTATCAAGTCCTCTGTACTCGCTATTTTTACCTTATAGATCAGATTGGGTTATGGAAACTAAAAGTGCAAATACATCTCCAAATCAAAATGCTTTGTCTCTTAATGTATATTCCCAACAGAAAAATATATTTCATAGCAGTCTTGTTTCGCTTCAAAAAACATATGATACTAACGGAAATAAAATTTCTGATAAATTAGAGAAGGCACTTCTAAATATTTCTAATGATGATAAACTAAGAGTTGGAATTATTTGTTTTTCGAAAGAGGATGCTAAAGACGTTCTAAATACACTCAAAGAAACGAATATTCCAATTATTGGTTTTTGGGAAAGTATATCCACAATACATATAATCACTACTAAGGCTCAACTTTCACAATTATTATCCGTAGAATTCAGGAAAATAGCTCTTATATACCCTGCTTGGTATCACGCTAAACCGCTTAATAATATTGCAAATAGACTAACACATGTTAGGCCTTTTATCTGGAACACTTATGGGTATATGGGGGATCCTAATTCTGCTATTGCAATAGTCGATAGTGGTGTTGATGATACCCACTCAATGTTGAGTATTTATTCGGATAAAGACTTCTCTAATCCAAATGTAAAAATTGTTGGATGGTATGACCCCACAGGAACTAGCTTAACACCCTATGATAATGATGGACACGGTACTCATGTTGCAAGTATTGCTGCTGGTAATTTTTATGATGGTGATCCTGATGATGATAACCTTACAGAAATAACAGTTGATATAACTTATGTGGATGTGGAAAATGATGGAAATGAATATTCATACATAATAGGTTTTTATTTAAACACAACAGGGTTGATTAATGCTACAGTAATTTGGACATCTGATAACCCGTCAACAGCTTATGTATCAAGTTTGGCTTTAGTAGATCCTAGTGCATCAAGAAAAGCCGAAGATTTAACAGATCCCTTCAATGTAACTTACAATTTAACAACAAATAACTTTGGAATATGGCGTGTGATTGTTGGAGTTAGAAATTCAAGTTCAACAGCAAATTCACTTAAAATGCAAGTAATTCTTGAGGTGCCAGTAGTGAATTCAAGCAATGACTACATAGAATACTCTGGTGTAGCTCCAAATGCAAAAATAGTTGCTGTGGCTGCACTAGCCGATGGCTCAACAGCAGACATTCTAGATTCACTAAATTGGATATATAATCATGCTGAGGAATATCATATTTTAGTTGTGTCAAACAGCTGGACTATCATTGATGATTATGGTAATCCAACAACAGACCCGGGAATAGAACTTGCTATAAGAAACTTAATTAAGAAAGGTTTAGTTGTAGTAGCTGCTGCGGGAAATTGGGGTAATACCCTATTATCTAATCAAATGGGCACACCTGCAAATATTGAAGAGGTCATCACAGTTGCTGCAGCAGACAATCTATTAAATATTGCATATTATTCAAGTAATGGACCTGCTGGTGACTGTGATGTTATTAAACCTGATATAGCAGCTCCTGGTGGAGACTTTAGTTATGGTGCAATTATTGGTGCTGATACGAACGATTATGAGGAATACGGGTACGAGATATTAAACTCACTGTCTATGCTTCAAGGAACCTCAATGGCAGCTCCTCATGTAGCAGGAATTGCAGCTTTACTAGCTCAAGCACTAGGTGGTTATAATAACTGGGATTATGCCCCTCCAAATAAAGTTAAATCTAAAGCTTTTAAGATAAAGCAAGTTCTGCTAATGACATCTTGGGAAATAAGCACAAGAAATGGTTGGAAGGATTATAAAGAAGGATTTGGCTTAGTACAAGCCGATGCAGCAATAGAAGCCTTAACAAAAACTTGGGACCTTAACTATGTCGCTAGTGATTATCTTTATGGCAAGGATCATCCATTTAAAAAACATGTATGGGCTAGAGGTGTTGATCTACTAGCTGGAGGAAATTATACATTTTACCTTCACGTTCCTGATACTGGGGATTTCGACTTATACGTTTATGATCCGGATCCCAACGAATATGGTGAACCGGTTCTGGTAGCTTATTCTAATCAAACACAATACGGAGGAACTGAGATTGTAAACTTTCAACCAACAAAGGACGGAAGGTATTATGTGGTTGTAAAACAAGCTGAGGGATACGGCGAGTTTCAATTATCCTCATTCTACCTATCACCCATCTACGTTAATATCTTGTCTCCATCTAATAATACATTGACAAATAAAGAAAATATCACAATAAGGTGGGATGTTGAGACAGAGTATACGATAGATCACTTCGAAATAAAATTAAACGAAACCCTAATACTTTCTAATATACCAGCAGAGAATCGTAATTCAACCGTTACTCTGCCCATAGAAGGGTTCTGGAAAATAATGGTGACAGCTGTTGCAACAAATGGTGCTAAAGGATCAAATTATACATTTGTAATGTTAGATACTACCCCACCCGAGATAAATATCTCCGTGGTATATTCTCAAACAGTCGTTGTGCTTAGCATGGGATCAGAAGAAATTATAGTGCCAGAAGATTCGCAAATAGTCATATCTCTCATGGACAATTTCTACCTAAAGAATGCAACTTATTCAATAGATAATACTATTAATGAAACGTATGAAATTTCATCAAAATCTTATGAAATTACAATCTCCTCATCCGTGATCCAAGAACTCTCAACAGGTAATCATACTCTATACGTAATAGCGTTTGACGCAGCAGATAACTTTAATGAAACAATATTCATTATCGAGATTGTGCCCTCATATCCAACGGCTCCAGAGATGCCTCCATATAAGTATGTTATCCTTCCATTTGTCTTAATAGGACTATTTTTTGTCGCAATAGTTTACTTTATCTCAACACTTCCTGCTCCAGCAAATACAATAACAATGGCAATCATTTTAGTATCTACGATGATAGCAGTTATACTTAGAAAAAGAAAAGCTAAAAAGCATTAAAATAAATAACATTATTCATTTTTATTTAAATTCTAAATTCACTAAGGTTAGGGGTTCAGTGGATGTCCACATTGGTGGGTGAACATCCACCCTGGGCCACATCAGCCTCAGCTCCCTCTGGGTTCATAGGGAACAAGTCATCGGTCTCGACCCCGTTCAGGGTAACCCCACAAGCCCCACATCACAGCGTCCTTTCACATTGCGGTGTCCTTTCGGTGCTTTACTCCCACCACATTCGGACACTATCTCAATACTCACAAATGCTCATAAAATATTTAACTGTTTCGGAAGGCGGTTGGTAACATCAGAGAATGGGTGATGCGCCAAATACATGATTCGCCACCTCCTCGCTCCTTATATTGTTGCCAACGGTCCCTAAGACGTAGCTCAGCATCATTACAAACACATAATCCACACTCTTCAACCCGTGCTTTGTTTTCAGCCACGGCTTGAACTGAAACACGTATTCCGCTAGATTCGATGTTATATACCGTCCTGCAAACACATTTCTAATCGTATCTATCACCTCTCCCGCTACTTCAAACTTCTCGACCAATCCACTTAATTTCCCCTTAAATAACAGCTTTATCTTCAGCTTTCTCCTTACTCTCTTAGTCTTTGATTTGGATCTATACCTCTTCCTACCGATACGACTACGACGCTTTACAGGATGCTTCTTGAATCCAGAATAGTAGTAGACCGTATCACTGCTCTCAAGTGGCGTATCAATCTTCCTAACCCTATCAACCCACTGAGGAACACGGTTTTCTCTCTTACGTATCTTCTCGCTCCATTTCCTTTTTCGTATCGTGTTTTCACTAACGTTGCCAGATGATTCCAAAAACGCGTCCCATCGAAGAACAATAGTCCTTCTCTCCCCACCTTCAATGAAGTGAATGTACACGACTCCTCGCTTACTGTGAAACTGCCTCACATGTATTGCATTCGGAAAAACGGTAAACACAGCATCCACATACGCCTCATAGCCATCCGTGATTACGAGAATTTTCTTGCCGTCTACATTGCCTATGGCATCTCTAACCGCAGTAAGAGCCGAATTCAACGTGAGGAAGTTTCTTCCATTTGCAATGTATGAGACAATGTGATTGCATACAAGTGCCGAAACAAGACATCTACTCCGAGCACCTGCGCCAGTTTCGTCCATGAAAATTACAATTATCTCATCGTGTATATTTTCGATTTTCTTGGTGCCCAGTAAATCTATCAGCATCGTTACAACGCGTCTGACCTCGTACTTGGAAACATTCAACTTAGCAGCTATCGCCTCTACGGTCTCACCACGTAGTATGAGTTTTAGGATTTCCTTCTGCCTTCTACATTTCTCATATATAGCTTCTAATGAGGTATTTTCGTTAAATGAATGACCGTTGGGGCATCGGTACTTCTGAACTCGCTTTCCACCGTTGCGATATTTCCGCGCTGAGCCGTTTTTGAAAGCGGGTAATCCGCATCTTGGGCAGTGGACATTGCCTTCTCCGATGGGTTTTGGTAGGGCGTCAAATTTAAAAACTTCTAGTTCGTCTATACTTAGGGGTACGATGATAACTTTGTGTTGTTGGGACATACTCTACTCATCATCGTACCCCCTTTTTAAATCACCCATTCTCGGATGTTACCGGCGGTTTTAGTAATGAAATGTGTTGATAAGGATTATATAGAAAATATGTTGAAGGACATAATAGAGGCTCTTAGTGAATTAAAATTCTTAACATCCTTAGATATCGACGAATTTATAAAAAGTAGGAGTGCAAGATTTTCTATGAGATACTCAATTGTCGTAATCGTTGAAGGATCTGCCGACATTGGCATATATGTATTAGAAAGATGTTTTAATGAAGAAGCTAAGGGATATAGAGATATATTTATGAGACTCTCTGAGAAGGGAGTTATCGATTCTGAAACTGCGATGAAGATGGCTTCTTTATCTTCATTGAGGAATATGATAGTTCACAGATATTGGAACGTAGATGATATCAGAATATATAGTGAAGCAAAGAAAAACGGAATAAGGGCTATTGAAAAATTTATTGAGGAGGTTAAAGAATTTGCCTCTAAGAGTAATTGAAGAGAAAAGGAGATTTGAGTACCATAGACTATCGCAGGAGGAGAAAAAAAAGATTATGAAAATAATAGCTAAAGAAATAGAAAAATTCCCAGAAGTGATCGCTGCCGTTATTTTTGGGGGATTTATTGAGTCCGAATTATTTAGAGATATTGATATAGCCATTTTTACAGGATATAAGATTTCATATAATGATGTTGAGGCATTCGAGGAAAAATTGTCCAATAAGCTTGAAGAAATTGTTAAAATCCCAATTGATGTAAAAATAATAGATTATGCGCCATCATGGTTTAAAGTTAATGCTCTAAGTGGTAAGAAAATCATAGAAAGGGAGGGTGCTATCGTCGCGAGATTAAAGTTTAAAGCATTGCAAGAAATTGAAGATATAAAAGCAAAATATAAGAAAGTCAAACTTAAAAGCTCATCTAACTGAATATGGGGTTCAGTGAATGTCCGCATTGGTGAGCGAACATCCACCTTGGGCCACATCAGCCTCAGCTCCCTCTGGGTTCATAGGGAGCAAGTCATCGGTCTCGACCCCGTTCAGGGTAACCCCACAAGCCCCACATCGCGGCGTCCTTTCACATTGCGGTGTCCTTTCGGTGCTTTACTCCCACCACATTCGGACACTGTCTCAATACTCACAAATGCTCATAAAACATTTAACTGTTTCGGAAGGCGTAAAATATACTTTCTTTAAAAATATCAGGAGGCCAATTACACACATAACCGAAGAGAAATAAAAAACGTATGTGATTGCCAACATCTGAGCATCTTCCAAAGATTTAACAACCTTAAGAAAGTTCATTGTTAAGAAGTCTGTAAGCAACCCAGAAATCAATATAGGAGTTACTCCAAAGCTTAATGTGAATGCAGTATTATACTGACCAAAGTATCTCCCTCTACTTTCTTCTGGTATTATTTCAGCGATAAATGCATACGAAACTGTAGAAAGAATGACCCCTGTGATTCCTGATAGTATACTGACAAGTATCATCTCAGCTATATTTGTTGGAAGCGTATAAAGAAAGGGTACAAATGAGATAGCTATGAAGCCAGCAAGAAGAACGTTTCTTCTACCCTTCTTATCAGATATGGTTCCAATAATTGGGTTCGCAACAAAGTTGACAATTGACGAGGTATTTCTAATTATGCTTATTTCAAAACTTGTAGCCAATAAAGCGATGCGAATATAATAAGCTAGTAAACGATATATAGAAGCTGTTGCTGCCATTACAAAAAATATCGATACTAAATACCAGTAGAAAATATGCTTAAGTGGAAAATCGCCAGTAGTGTCAACAAAATCACTTTTCTTAAGAGTAATATTCATCGAAGAGACAACTTTCGGTTCCTTTACTGTTACTAATAATATTGCTGCGCTTGAAAACATAATAGCTGAGGAAATGAAGAAAAGATAGTGAAACCCTTGGGCTTTTGCTGGGTAATCATACAGAAAACCACCTACAAAGACTCCTATAATGCTGCCAATGGAGCCGACCGAATTAAGTTGTCCCATAATAGAACCTCTTTCGCTTGGCTTAGTTAAATCTGCAATTAGTGCTGACCAACCAACATTGCCCATAGACCAAAAGCTTTCTAAGAATGTTAAGCCTAAGATTATTGTTAAAGCATATAGATCCTTAGCTTGATAGTGTGAAATCCCAGTAAGAAAATCCCAAACTGGAGGAGATAATAATATGTATGCTACGCCTGCGATGGATTCACCTATAACTATTAGTAACCTTCTCACTCTAAATTTATCGCTTAAAGGCCCCCAAATTAAAGTCTGAGTTATCGAGTTTGCCATAAGAGGTAATGCCATGACAAGAGTAGCTTCGGTGAATGATCTATTCAAAACTTCTAACATGTAAAGTATCAAAAATGTATAAAAGACCCCTCTTCTTGTCATAGCCATGAACTGATAACTGCTTAAACCAAACTTCTCTATTCGCCTCAAGGGTAAACCTCGGCTATTCTTAATTTTTTAGTATATTATAAGATTTTCTAAATGGGAAAACACATGACAAAATTCTTTAAACAATTATAAAAGGTATTAAAATAAATTAAAGAGATTTATTGTTTATTTTAAATGAAAATTTACAATTTGTAAGTTATACTGGTTTTAGATATCCCCACTTCTCAAGAGCAGCTTTTAGCTCCGGGCTATGCTTTGCTTTTTCTTCCAATGAGATATCCTCTATATAAGCATCTATAGCATCCCTGACCGCTTTAGCACCAGCTGTAGCTCCTTGAGGATGTCCCATAACGCCACCACCAACTTGTATAACTAGGTCTGTACCGAACATTTTGAGAACTTCTGGTAGCAATCCTGGGTGCAAGCCTCCTGAAGACACAGGAAATATCGGCTTTATGTGGTACCATTCCTTTCTAAGGAACTTGTTTATCGCTAAAACTTCTTGCAGAGGCCCTTCTAATTTTCCTACGACGGTACCTGTATGAATTTCATCTACACCAACTATTCTTGCTGTTTTTGCTACAGCATACATTGATATTCCATGCTTTGGATTCCTAGTAAATGCAGCATGCATGGCTCTATGAGCATGTATTGCTAAATGTAAGTCCTCGCACACTTCTCTCATCGTTTGTAATGCCGCCCATCCAGTAGTAATTATATCAATCATCACAAATTCTCCACCATGTTCTGCAACAATCTTGGCTCTTTTTATCATATCATTTGTGTGTGACGTTATATTAATTAGGTATCCCTTTCTTTCACCAGTTTCATTTTCTACCTTATCACGAACTTTAAAGAGTTCCTTAACTCTATCCTCAAACTTATTAATCTTTAAGCTAGTAAAGTTCTCATCGTCCTTTAATAGGTCAACTCCGCCAACCCATATCTTATAGGCTTCCTCTGCATACTCTTGCGTAGTCCATCCAATTTTAGGTTTCGGAACAGTCGCTGTAATGGGTCTCTTTTCTATTTTCATAATTCTTCTAATGCCTTCTATTCCAAATTGTGGACCTTTATAGGCCTTCAAATATTCTTCTGGTGGTTCATAATCTAACAGACGTAAGTTCTTAACAGCTTTCATTCCAAAAATATTTCCCGCAATTCCAGACATAAGCTGAGGCATATTACCTGGTTCCCATAAGTCTAGAGGATATGCAATTTTAACGATATTACCGTCTATTTCATATACTTTTGCCATAAGTCTTTTTACCCTATCTGGTAGTTCTGTAAGAGTCGTCCATGTACCCACACTACTCTCAGAAGCCACTCTCCCAGCTGCTTCTTCCATTGATATTCCATCGGCCGGTTCAACATAATATGTAACTATTAGTTCATCTTTACTGGGCTTATAGTCCAAGTCCACAAAGTCTAAATACCAATCAATTTTCTTTGTCATAAAAATCACCTACCTTTTCTTTTCACACAATGGTATTAAAAGCTTTAGCAATTAATATAATAAGTTTTTGAAAGTAAAAAATAAGGAAGCCTTACCTTGTTTTTAACGTGTTAGAATATTTAGGAATACACGTGCGTTCTTTATATAATTATCAATTAGTTCCCATTCATTTGCTTGATGCTCTGTTTCACTTCCGATGTGCCAAACAACCGAAGGCACACCTATCTTTCTAAGAATCCCCGCAAAGGTCCCTCCACCAATGCCCATAAGTTTTGGCTCTATTCCTAACTCTTCCTTAACCGCGTTAACAGTTTTCCTTACAATCCAATCATTAGGATCTACTTTTGATGAATCCTCTCGCATAACAACATCCACGCTGACATTAAATTTATTGGCCACGTCCGTAATTGTTGATATAATTTCATCAATTGAGTATTGTGGCAAAATTCTGCAATCCCAGTAATGTACATCCTCTCCTGGGATTTTATTAATTGAGTCTATATTTTTCTCTTTCTTGGTTGGTTCAAATGTAGAGACCGGTGGATCAAAAAGTTCATCTTTCTCATTAAATTTTGCGTGAAGAACCTCATAGAGCTTAACTGCAAATCTCATAGCTTTTAAGTGTGCATTATCTCCTTTATGAGGCTTTGAAGCATGGATTCCTTTACCTTTTGTAGTAAACTTAAGCCACAGTATGCCTTTCTCTGCAATTTCAAGCATTGTACCTTCTTTATTTCCTGCATCGGGGACTAGTGCACGATCTCCCTCTTTAAATACCCCTTGCTTAATTAAGTACTTTAAGCCGTATGTGCTTCCGGCTTCCTCGTCCGCAATAAACCCAACTTTCAGCTTATATTTTATCTCGATATCCTTCTCTGTGATTTCTTTGAGTACTAAAAGAGCTGACATTATGCCTACGCCCTTATCATTTACTCCTAAACCTACAACTTTATCATCCTCTACTTTTAACTTAAATGGATCTGAAGTCCATCCCTTATCAGGAGCAACCGTATCTATATGGGCAATAATCCAGAGTGTATTCCCACTCCCAATTTCAGTAATTATGCTTGGCCTATTTATACCATGATTGTCTGTAGTTTCATATCTTATAACCTTTAATCCCATATTTTCTAATAACTCTTGAAGATAGTCTGCCTTTTCAGATTCACCTGGTCCTCCACTTGCCGGATTTACCGAATTTCTTGAAACCAAATCCCCTAAGACTTTAATTATCCAGTCTTTCATAAAATCACCCACCAAAATTTATAACATAAAATTTGGAGAGAAATAAAAAAATCATTATGTGGTTGTTGGGGGCTTTATGCTATAAAGAAGTATTAACGCAATAATTTGTAGAACTATTGAATAAATAATAGCAACTATGAAAAGTCTATAGTCAAAGAGGAACCCAAAAATCGTTCCGCTGATTAGAAAGCCACCACCATAGGCAGTGTTAAAAATGCCATATGCGGTGCCACGTTTTTGAACAGCAGTCATGTCTGATATTGCTGCACGGTAAATAGACTCTTGCATCCCTAGAATTGCTCCAAATAATATAGCAGCTATCGCTATTGATATGAAACTCCCAGTAAATGTAAAGATTGCTGGCAGTACAGAAAGTGCAAAGGGCACCATTAAGACACTTTTACCATATTTGTCATATAAGATTCCAGACATGGGTGCTACAAATGCATCAACTGCTTGCAAAATTAAGTATAGCAAAACCACAATATACGGTAAGGTAATCAAAGTAGCTGAATAGAGGATTATTGAAACATGAATTAACCCAGCAGTATTTAGAAGAACAGCTAAAGTATAAATTTTAAATTCTTTTGTCAATCTTTGAGATCTTCTTTTATCAGATAAACTACTCGCTGTAAGTAGATCATAGGTCTTGGCTCTTAGCTTAAAATAAACCGTAGCAAGAACAGTAACCATCATAAAATAGGGCACTAACAACGCAATGAATGCATAGAAATAATTATTACTTGTATAAAAGAGTATTATCGCAATTATAGCTGGACCACCTACAGCTCCTATTTGGTCCATTAATTCATGAAAACCAAATGCTTTTCCAGTTCCAACTCCTTTTGTAATAACCGAAAGTAGTGTATCCCTAGCTGGGCTTCGTAAAGCTTTTGCAGTCCTTTCTATTAATATTAAAACTACTGCGATCATCCAGTGGCCTGCAAAGGCAAGAAGCGGTATAGAAATTAGTAAAACATATCCTAAGATAGCAAAAGCCCAATAAGATTTCTTGACGTCTGCAATATATCCACTAATTAATCTTAATGCATAGCCTATAAATTCTCCCAATCCAGCAGCTATGCCGACGATCACCGCTGTTGCGCCTAGATACTCAAGGTATGTTGGAACGACGCTTCTGGCCCCCTCATATATTATGTCCCCAAACATGCTAACTAGGCCAAATGATATAATTCCTATATAAGCTAATTTTTTCATGTCTTCGTTTTCTTGCAAACTACCACCTTGCATTGAAACATTTTAAATTGATAAGGAATTTTATCATAATTTAATTTTTTCATTTGTGAAAAATAAAAAAATATAAAAAGGCTACCGTTACAAGACACCAGCTCTTTCAAATAATGAATATGTTTGTTTTACTGCAAGTTCCATAACTTTTTCTTCATCGAGTGTTAGAACTTTTCTGTTCTCCATTATCAGTTTTCCGTCAACCATTACGTGACTCACGTCACTTCCACTAGCGGAGTAAACCAATAGAGAAACCACATCATGAATTGGTGTGAGGTGTGGTTTCTTAAGATCTATAAGTATAATATCTGCTTTCTTTCCAACTGCTAACTCACCAATGGAGTCATCAAAGAGTGCTCTAGCTCCATATACGGTTGCCATTTTAACAACCTCAGTTGCTGGAGCAACTGTTGGATTTAAATTAGAAACTTTATGCAATAATGCAGTTATTTTCATATCTCGGATCATATCCAGCGCATTATTACTAGCTGGTCCGTCCGTCCCTATGCCAACATTCACTCCCGCCTCTAACATTTTAGGTACTGGAGCTACACCCGCTGCTAGCTTCATATTGCTTACTGGATTATGCGCCACACCAACGCCCTTTTCAGCAAGAATTTTAATCTCATTATCCTTAAGCCAGATGCAGTGAGCACCTATGACCTTCGCATCGAAAAGTCCTAACTCATTTGCATATTCAATTGGTCCCATATTCTTTTTCACAAGCCCTACATTATACATATTATCTATATTTTGTGGCTCGTTTTTATCCTCGGCAAGATGAATATGTATTGGTATATTCTTCTCGATGGAAACATCACGTACCTCTTTTATGAAATCTGGAGAGCATGAGTATAGAGCATGTGGCCCTAACATTGTTCTTATACGGCCGTCTGCAGCACCGTTATATTTCAAAGCAAAATCAAGTGCTATCTTTAAAGTTTCTTCAGCACGAGCTCTATCTTTAAGTTCGATCATTCCACTACATAATACTGCACGTATACCACTTTCGGTAACTGCTTGAGCAACCCTATCCATGAAAAAATACATATCATTGAATGTTGTGGTTCCAGACTTAATCATCTCAAGAATCGAAAGTAGTGATCCAGCATAGATGTCGTCTCCATTTAAATGTGCCTCAATGGGCCATATTCTCTTGTTTAACCAATCCATTAGCTCCATGTCATCTGCATATCCTCGAAATACACTCATCGCAATATGGGTATGTGTGTTAATAAGCCCTGGCATAACTATCTTATTTGTAGCATCAATGACTTCGTATCGTGGATACTTTGAGTCCAACTCACTAGTTTTTCCAACATCAATTATTTTATTGCCTTCAACAACCACCATGCCTTCCTTAATCACTTGATGTGGCGTTAAAACATAGCCATTTTTAATTTTCCATTCCATAATGCTACCTCCACAACTCTTAGTGACTATTTCCTACTTTCTGCTTTAAATATTTATAGAATAAACCAATTAAGTAGGTTGTTCATTAATTATAAAATTTATAATGTCTCATTATAAAAATAAGTTTATGAAATTTAAAATTCTTTGTTCAAAAGACTTGAAAAATGATTTCTGGGAAGTTTTAAAATCACGAGAAAGAAGGGGTCTGTCCGTTGTGAGTTTTCATGGAGGAAAGTGAGTAAAAGTTCCTCCATTCATGCTTACTTTCACAACGGACTTGGGTCGCATCAGCCTCAACTCCCCTCCGGGTTCATGGGGGAGTAAATCATCGGTCTTGACCCCACTCAGGGCGACCCCGAGTCCCCGCATGAAAATGTTAAACGCCCCAACGAACTGTCTATCAGCCTCGAAACCACACTTTAGGCATTTCACCAGCCCGTTTCGGGACTTCAGACGGCTCCCACATATCGGGCAGGTGGATGAAGTATAGGCGGGATCCACAAACTCTACTTGGACACGATATGAGAGTTTGTGGACGATTTTAGCCCATGTTGACCGTGAGAGTTTGCGATTGAACTGCCTACTTCCATTTCTCAACATTTTAAATTTATTCAAGTTCTCAAAGATGAAGACTGCATCGGGGAATTCTCTCGCTAGCTGCACTGCAAGCTTGTTCAAGAAATCCTCGATTCTGTTCTTCCGCCTCAACCGGTACTTCTTCAAGAGGCTCATAATTCTTTTAGGAGACTTACGCTGTAGACTCTTCAACCTATCGATGATTCTATCGTATATTTCTCCGATCCTGTGGAGCTCACTTAAATCTACCTTAATCCATCCTTTTTCGGGATGGAAAATGTCAAGGCTCATGAGGTTGCTGTCGAGACCAACCTTAACTCTTCCGCCGAACTCAACATCCTTGGAGAACGTTAGAAGAACATCGTTCTCCCTAATTATCAATTCGCCCACTTTCCAGCCCTTAATCCTCTCGTAGAACCACTCTTTCGAGTAGTCAAGCTCGAGATATTCGCCTCGGGGCCTAATTGTTATCCTAATTTTCGAACCTTCGACCTTCATCAACGTTGTCTTGACCCGTATAAATCGCCTATTAACCAATGGCTTTTTCCTTTTTCTCTTCCCTTTAATGTAGTTTTTCCGCCAGCTCTCAAGGATTGAGTACGCAGTCTTTATCGCTGAATCTACGTAGTGCTTGGCAAAAAGCCACCCTCCGAGAAGCTTATTTCTCAGCTCTCTCTTAAACTTGTTGGTCTTGGGGAAGTATGGAATTAAACGAGCGGTCTCATAATACTTGTATCTTCCGCTATTGAGGAAATAACGGTGCCTCACCTTCTTTTCTTTCCAAGTTGTGTTCTTCCAAATCTCGTCAATCGCCTGCCGCAGTACTCGCTGGTATTCCCTGAGCAACCCTTCAACGCTCCACTCGTGCAGCATCTTGTAGGTTAGGATGATCTTCATGCCTCAATCTCCTCGATGAGCTTTTTGTATTTGTGAGAACGCATACCGTATAGCTTTCCTGCGAAATGACCGACTATGGTTATCAAGTCCTCGGTCAGTCCTCCGATTACGACAGTCAGCCTAATCGTCTCTGATGACATCCTCACTCCCCTCTCAATGTTGTGCACGCCTATTTGCTAACCCTATGAGTATCTCTCTCAGACTATCTATGCTATCCACTACAAAATCGGCATGCGGAATCCTGGGACGAAGATAATCCGCAAGATTCGGCTCCGGCGCCTCTATCAACGCTATGCACCCCATGTCGTATATCCTCTTGATCTCGAAAAACCTAACCTCAAAAAACGCGGCTCTCTGACGAGCACGCATCATCATGTGCTGCCTATCCGTCCCCCTCGTCAGCCTCGCACACTCAAGCACGTAGTCCTCGCCATTTACCCTTATGAAAAAGTCAACCACAACCCAGCTCACACCCTCCTCCAACTTCACCCCGGGACGCCCTTCGTTGCTCCCCAGCATTATCGGATACTGCTCCTCAAACTCCAAACCCAGGGACTCCAGCAAATCCCTGACCTCGAGCTCCTGCTCCGTCCTCCTCATGCTCCTGTGGGTCTTCTGGAGCCACAACCCCAAGCCCCTAGGCCCGGCATACCTCACAACCATGATATCACACCCAATTATATTCACTTCTTTCTATATTTAAACCCCTATAAAAAGTTTTTTCTTAAAATAGAGGTTTTTTCTAACTTATTTTCAAAAAATAAGCGATTAGAATTCTTTTTACCGGTGTAATACATCATTAAATTGGCTGGGGTGTGGTTTCTGTGAGTTATAGTTTCAGGGAGGTTGAAGGTGAATGTAAAATAAGTGGTTATATGAATAGATAGAGGTTTGAACTAAGTAGTTCTGTGACGAAGGTTGTGATGAATTTTCTATTTGCAGTAGGATGGTTTAATGTGAGGGAAACGTTATTGTATCGGGTCGAGATGACTGGATATTCTTCTGGCATTGTTGTGCAAAAACAGGGTCATTTTATCTAGTTCCGTTTTCTTATGCGATATCGTTGTATCTAAAAAGATTTTATATTTGTTGTTCTCATCATATTAACTGTAAAGAGAGGAAAGAGGAATTAGAGGTGTAATATATTCAGGTTAGAAAGCGTGATAGACATGAGCTCGAGCGACTGGTCCCGTAAAAATTAGAGGAGGTCACGAAGAATATACTAAAGCAATAATCGAAA
>JAGGXT010000206.1 GCA_021162905.1 Candidatus Odinarchaeota archaeon
CTGAAGTAATTGATACAACTAAAGAAAAATTAAGTGAGTGGCTATTTTTGAATAGGCTAATCTTGCAACAAATTAGAATATAATCTTTATTTTAATTTATTATTTAATGTACTTAACTATAAACTATATTTATTAATTAAATATATAGCTAATAGTTATTAGATATGCCATTATGAAATTTTTGACAAAAAGGTTTTGTTTTTACTTAGTATAATGGTGGTAAAATTGGCGGAAACAAATCCAAAAGTTGTTGAGGAACTTATGAGAGCTTGGGCAAATGAATGGATAGCGTTTTATTATTACCTAGTGATGATCAGTGTTGTTCGCTTTAAGGGATATATTGTCTTTGCAGAAAAATTAGACCAGGTTGCAAAAGAAGAATTAGAACATGCTGAGGAATTAGAGGAGAGATTAGTTCAACTTGGGGAATCACCAATTAAGGATTGGGCTGCTATTGAGAAAATAGCTAATTGCCCCAAGGTATACTATCCAGATACGCTTGAGGATATAAAAGGTATATTGCAAGCCTTAGAAGAAGCTGAAACATGTGTTATAAATGTTTATGAGAGATTACTTATATTAACTCATGACAAGGACAAGGTCACATATCATCTCATATCTCACATAAAATCTGAAGAGGAAGAACATCGCACAATTTTTGAGGATTTAAGAAAACAACTCTCATTATAATCATTATAATTAGATAACTCCTGAGAAAATTACCTAGACAAGCTCATGTATGTTTCTTTTTCTTTTATTAAAAGTGGCTATTTTCTTTAATTGAAATTTTCTTGCAAAATCAAGTACTTTTTCATAACCCTCAATCAGATGTTTTACTTCATGAGCATCAGTGCTGAGAATCACTGGTATTTTCTTTTCTGCAATAATTCTAACGATTCTCTCTGACGGATAGATTTCTTTAATAGGATGCCTAAGCCCAGAAGAATTAATTTCTACTACCATGTCTTTTTGAGCAATTAAATCTATTAGCTTCTTCTCATAATCTCTGAAATCATAATTGGGGATAAATCCAAATTTCTTTATCAAGTCAATATGTGCAACGATATCAAATAAGCCTATGTTAATAGATTCCATTACAAGTTCATAATAGCTTTTGTAAATTCTAACAATCTCATTGTTATCAAAGTTTTTCCATTCATCAATAGCATCTAACATATCGAAGGGAAAACCATTTACATAATGTACAGCTATTATGGTATAATCAAAAGGATATTTTGATAAGATTTTAGCAATCTCTTTGCAGTTCTCTGGGAAAAAGTCAACTTCGATTCCAATTTTAATTTTTATTTTGCTTCTATATTTCTTTCTTAGAGCCTTTGCCTCATTTATGTACTTTGTCAAATCATTAAGTTTCATGGAATATGGAGCAAAAGAGCCAGAAGGTAATAATATAAAATGATCTGAAAAGCCTATCTCAGAAAAATTATTATCAATAGCCACTTTTACATATTCTTCCATACTATTTTTTCCATCACTATATGTGGTATGTGTATGATAATTAATTTTCATGCTGGAGTTAATTGTAATAAGGAATAAGATAAATTTTTCTGATATCATTTTGTAATGAGAAAGAATATATAATAAAAATAAGGAAATTTCTTGGTGATTTTGTGGCATTCCTTAAAAGAGATGAAGGAATATGTGGCATTCTTTTTGATTTAGATGATACATTATGTGATTATCGTACGGCAGCAAGAAATGCAAGATTGATTATTTATGAGTACATTAAGGAACATTTTTCAGATCTGAAAATATCCCTTGATACTTTTCTACCCTTATGGCGTGATGTGGCACATGATGTTTGGCATGATGTTATATGCGGAAAACTGCCAGAGAATATGTTTCAGTATACTCGTTTTAAGACTTTTCTTAAAGAACTTAATATTGAGAATGAAAAACTAGCAAAAGAGCTAGCTTCAAAATATGAGGAAGAGATAATAAGAAATTTATATCTTTTTAATGATGCAAGAGATGCATTACCCTATTTATCAGATAAATACATCTTAGGAATTCTCACCAATGGAGCTAGGAGTTTTCAAATCAAGAAAATTGAAAAACTATGTATAAGAAAGTACTTTACCTATGTTTTCATTTCTGAGGATATAGGGTTTAGAAAGCCCGATGTGTTGGCTTTTAAATTTGCAATATCTAGAATGAGATTACGTCCAGATAAGGTCCTTTTTATAGGAGACTCTCCTGTTTATGATATAACTGGAGCAAAAAAGGCTAAATTAAAAGTGGTATGGATAAATAGATCCGAAAGAACTCTAAATGGTGTCTTATTCAAGCCAGATTATGAAATTAGAAACTTAAAGGAGCTTCTAAGTATATTATAGAGATGGTGGGATTATGAGTACAAATAGATTAATACAAATAACCGTAATAGGAGAGTCTGAAACAACAGAAGAAAATAAAAAGCTGGCTTATGAATTAGGACGTCTGATTGCAAGGAGAAAACTTGTTTTAATATGTGGTGGTCGCACTGGGATCATGGAAATGGTTTGTAAAGGAGCTATGGATGAGAATCCGAACTCTATTAGGATTGCCATATTACCGTCAGAATTTAAGGAAGAAGCAAATCCATATTGTAATATTGTCATACCAACGGGTATTGGTTTTGCCCGAAACGTAATTAATGTACTAGCTGGCGATGGAATAATCGCAATTGGAGGCAGAGCTGGAACTCTTAGTGAACTTGCCTTTGCATGGGTTTATGGCAAGCCAATTGTTGTTCTTGAGGGATCTGGAGGATGGAGTAGTACATTAGCCAACAAGAAAATCGACGATAGACGCTCTGATAAGATATATGCTGCCAGAAAGCCAGAGGAGGCGTTAGACTTATTGTTAAAATTAATACATAACAGATTAAACACTGACTAATCCAAATACTTTCTGCTTCGCTTCTACTCTTATAGCATCCTCTTTCTCGGCTATTATTTTAACATCGTATCCCTCTTTTTTGAGTTCCCTTGCAAGTTCGAAAGCTGCTTTTGCAATTTCACTTTCTCCTACAAGGTCTTTTGTTATTACGACAAATTTCTTTTCCTTGATGTCATCTAATAACTTTTTAAAAACTTCTTTTTTCATTATGGCTCACCTCCGTTGAAGTGTAATAATTAGAACTTATAGATTTATGTAGATTCTGAAAAATACTCACGTATATCTACTGGGGTAATAATATAAGAAATAAGTAATAACTGACTAAGGCAAATATACATTCTCGTTTATCTTTTAAAATTTTTCGGCTCTTAAAGATCATATAATTACAACTCAAATTATAATTTTCTCTGTCTACGCAGTTAAAATAAACTATTAGTTACAATAATAGTATTGTCTAAATGTAATATTTTTACAAAAGCTTTTAAAGCACTACAAAATAAATAATATCATGATAAAGTAACATGAATCATTATGATCGTGCGTGACATTAATGGGGTTGATTGTTTTCACTCCATTCTCCCAAATTTTAAATGATAATATAAAGAGAGAAGTGAAAGGTATATTGTTCCTTTTAGCACTTTTATTCATATTCTTTTCAACATTCTCATACATCTTTTTACTGCATTATAGTAATGGTTCTTTGTCAACAATGGGTAACAGTTTTTCAAAAAGAAATAACCATCCTTTTCCAATCTCACAATTTGCGGTTCAACAAATTAGCGGAACTGGAGCCCAATTATTTGTTGACTTAAGAGCAATTCAAGAAGAAACGATCATTACTAATATTCATACTGATTTTTCTGTTTCTCTTCAAAACTTAACACTTTATAAATCTGTTCTATTCTTTAATGATTTGAACCCTAAAAATTATACTAAGACCATAGAGACAGATAACGGTGAAGGTTATTATGACTTAAGAAAGATTCCTACTGTATCATTTTCTGTTCCAACAACTTGCTATCTTAGGAGTATAAGCGTTAATGTTACAGGGAACACCGGTATTACAGTTTATATTGAAGTATACAATTCGACATGGGATAGTATTAATA